>CAYQMZ010000013.1:11805-29231 GCA_964418725.1 uncultured Pirellulaceae bacterium | reverse complement strand
GCTTTGACGTGCCCTCGTTCGTACTGGACGGAGCTTTGCCGTTTGTTGATGTCGAGGATCACCTGATCAATGAACTGCCTGGTGCACGCGAGATCCCATTGTTCTTTGAGGGCGAGCACGCTTTCTACCAAACGCTCGGTAGTTTCATTGACCCAGTCGAGGCCGACGTATACAGCGTCTTTCCGCTGGACGCGTTGGCGGCGGAAGGCATCGTTGACGACGTGATCGGTTTCCCTGATGAAGATCCCTCTTTCCCGGACGGTGATCCGAACGTGATCATCGGCGAGCTACATGATCAGTTGGAACCGTTAACCATGACGGTCATCGTCCAATCACTGGGCGCAGCAATGCTTAACCCCGATGTTCGTATCCTGGATGAATTTGGAAACGAGATTCCTAGTCGTATCGTCGTGAACGGCAACGGCGAGCTGATCGTTCAGGCGGAGGGTATCGTTCCAGTCATTCAGTATTTCGTAGAGGTTCGTGAGTCGGGTTCTGCCGTGGGTAACTATGAGCTGGAGGTCGAGTTTGATCTGCCATCGGTAGAACTAGCTGAGTACTTAAGCGGGGAGCTCACCGAGGCAGATCCGCAGCAATTGGAAACACTGTACGTCGCAACTCCACAGCTGTTCCACTTCCTTTTGGATGTAGAGGAAACGGAATCCGGCAGCGGCAAAGTGGCTGTCGAGATTGTCAATGAGCAAGGCGAAGTCGTGTATTCGATTTCGGCAAGTCCCGGGGAGATTCGATCCGCGGCGAATCCGCTGCTGCAGCCCGGCACGTACCATGTCCGTGTAACGCTGATCGAACCCGGTAAGTTGGGTGAAGTCTTCAGCTATGCGCTGCAAGGACAATCTGTATCGGAATTGCTTGGTGTCTTGCCATCGGATCCCGGATCGCAACCGGACTTTCAATGCGATGGAGTGACCGAAGAGTTTTGCTATCCCGGCGGACAAACTTCTGACCGTCCGTTCTTTTGGGACAAGTTCATCCGCGACTATTTGAATCGAAAAGAGGATGACAAAGAGCCGTCGCCTGCGAATGAGGACATCAGTTGGTGGGATTGGTATCAGCAACTGCAGCGCAAGGGCAGCAAGGCAAAACCAACCGCAAGAACCGACACGTATCGTGTGTTGGATGGCAAGCTCCATGTGGCAAAGAAGCTTGGGCTACTGAAGAACGATGCGTCCGAGTATTCAAACCACATGATTGTGACGGTGTCGAAGGCACCACGGCATGGAACGGTTAATGTCAAGGCCGACGGTAGCTTTACCTATGTGCCAGAGACCGATTTCTTCGGAACGGACAGCTTCTTCTATCAAGCCTTCGACTTTGTGAATGCATCGGACCCTGTTGAAGGCACGTTTCACAGATCGGCCCCCGGCGACTCCAATAACGACAACCAAATTGGTTTCGCCGACTTTCTGGTGCTGACCATGAACTTCCTGAAGAGCGACGCCACGTGGGAAGACGGAGATTTCTCGGGCGATGGCAAAGTTGATTTCCAGGACTTCTTGCTGCTGTCCCAGAGCTACGGGCTTCCGGCGTCCGCCGCAGCCCGTAAGCCCGATGAGAACTGAATTTGGGATTCGCACATCAGTTCCGTGGCTCGCACCGCTTTGGATCGAACCGTAGGCAGCTTGGTGCAAAGCACGGAAGTAACCACGAATGGTTTAGGAAAGTGAAGTGCGGCTGCTGATGGAACAGCTGGCTAGTTCGAGCAACTGACGTTGCGAATCATTGGAGACGCCACACTCGCGCCGATCACAGCATCGGCGTCGTGAACTCCCGCCGAGACATAGCCGTCGTCGTTCGTGTAGATCTGATCGCCACACCAACACTCAGTCTCCACACAGACAACCCGGACGCATCCCGACTCGAACAGCACATTGCGGTGAAGCTCTCGCTTCATTCGCGGTGTGAAGCGAACCACTTGGTACAGGGTTGGCGAGTCAGACATCAGGGCGAAGTGGTTGCGAGATTGATTCTTGACGGCAGTAAGGTCGCCGTTCTTCATCACGCCCAGGGTGTATCCAAAGTCGCCGCCGGCACGTTGTTGCAAGGCGAGCAGTTCTTCACCGTCGGTCTGTTCCAGTTCTTCAATCGCTGGAATGCGAAATGTTTCGGAGGTAGGTCGATCAAATCCGAACGAAGAAGCCGCACACCGAAATAGCGAGTCATCGTCGACAAACCCAAAGGACTTCAGCGTCGGAGCGTACATGCCAGCGAATGCCAAGTTTCCATCCTGTGGAACTTGGGGGAATGAATTGTTGGGGTCCGCGTCGCTGAATGCGATTAGTGCTCTGCCGATCGATCGCAGGTTATTTTGGCAGCTGGCGATTTGCGCGTGGTATCGACTGTTGTTGATGGTAGGGAAAAGCAGCAGGCAAGCAATCAAAACAATGCTGCAAGCCACAAAGATATCGACCAGGGTCCATCTCTCGTTGTCGGAACCTCCGCCGGCATAGCCACGTTGAACAACGTTCGCTGACCGATAGGGATGCGACGCTTCGCTGGCCGCGAACCCCAGTTCGAATAGGTCCTCGCTCGACTCACCGGTTGGCTGCGGCATATGACGCAGCTCTTCAACCAAAGAACACGTCGATTCGACGAGCCCAGCAGGTGGCTCGAATTCGTCACCGTCGTCCCTCAGGCACTCCAAGCTCTTCGCTGCCTCGCGAACTTGAGCTTGCAGTTCCGGATCGACTTTTAGTTGAGCTTCAAACTTCGCCAACTCCTCGTCATCGAGCGCGCCGAGGAGGTAGCCAATAATGCTGTGTTGCATGAACTTTGACGTCCAGTCACTTGCTACGAACTTGTGAGTCTTGAAAGACTTCATTCAGTTTGAGCAACGCCGTGTGCATGCGACTTTTGACCGTACCGACGGGGATATCGAGAGCCTCTGCTGCTTCTCGATACTTCAGACCTTGATAGTAGACTAACGCTACCACGCAACGCAGGTGCTCCGGCAAGTCTAGCACGGCCTGGCGAACCCAACTGCGATCTTCTTCAAGACCCAGTCGTTCGTCGGGACCAAGCTCGTTGCTTGCCATCAAGTCCAGCAGCTTGACAACATCTTGGTTGCTGTTGCTGCTGGCGGTATCAAGGCTAACCAATCGGTGCCTTCGATTCCTGCGTTGTGCGTCGATCGCTTGGTTAGTCGCGATCGTATAAAGCCAAGGTCGAAGTCGTCGCCCCTCCTGAAACTGGGAGCATTTCAGGTGGAGCTGTAGGAACGTCGCTTGAAACACGTCCGCCGCCATCTCTGCGTCGCCAACATAGCGACGCAAGTAGCTAAACAACTCACGCTCGTATCGGCGCACAAGTTCCTCAAAGAGATCTCGATCTTGAGTCTCTCGATATGTCAGCAGCAGATCTTCGTCTGTTCTAGCTGACATTGAGGAGGTTCCGTTTAGTCTGGAGGCTTCTTGAATGACGGTGCTCATCGTTCCTACGATCTCCTAAAAGGATTGTTCGGACAAGCGGACGAAATATCCGTGCGTTAGCAAAGCTTTTTCAAAACCAGCAGTGCGTCTCAAAAATTGACACGGCACTGAAATGTTTGGCAGCCTTTGTCTCGTCACCACACTCTTAGGCAACCGCTGTGCCAAAGAGTGTGCTATCTTCCGTACTAGCAATGACACGTTTGGGCATAAACACTTACAGAATATTGCTTTACGGTTTTCGTCTTCTATGAATCGACAGTTGCCGCTCGCGATCGATTCTGTCGCCTGCCATCGGAAATCTTTGGAAAATCGAGCGAGCAATTACACGCATTCAGTTTCTCGATTCGCTGTAACCACTTGATGGTAATAGAGTTACCACTGAAGTGCCGTAATGCGGTGCACCTGAGGTAGTGTTAAAATAGGGAGACAGTGTTGAGATTGCCAATTTGACGGCTCAGGTGTTGTTTCGTTGTGCGGCGATTGACACGAAACAATGCAACGATTGTTGCGTAATGCTTCAGGCTAAAAACTCTTAGCAAGCAGCCCATTTTCCAATCGAATGCACCACAAGTTCATTCGAATTGATCACAGTCTCGTTGCCAGCAACCTCATGCTTGCACTCTGTTTGCTGGCCAGGCTCTCGTCTGATCTGGAGGATGCTGGTGCCCTCCGCATGCACTTAAGTGCGAGTAACGATGCAACAGCTAAGCGCGCAGGAGCTTTACTAATCGTTAGCTTTGTCGCGGCTAGGCTGACCGAGTTTGTTTCCAAAAAGCAGAAGTCCGAAAGTCTCAGCGAACTGTCGCCCGACTGACTTTGACTGTGGCGTCACCCTTTTTAGGGTATCCCGCTTCAGCTACTTAGACTTCCCGCTTGCTTGTTAGCATTGCAGTCTCCCTTGATCTTCACACTTGTGGCCCATCGCTGCCTTCAATCGCATGACACTACTTTGTTACGACAGCATCTATCTGGAACATGAAACCGGAGATCACCCGGAGTCCGCCGAACGTCTGCAAGCGGTTTGGAAACATCTTACCGATATCGGGTTGGATGCTGAGTGCGCTAGCGAACCGTGGCCGTTGGCAACGAACGAACAAGTAGCGAGGGTGCACGACCCAAGCTATATCGATGTCATCAAGCAATCAGCGGAAGGTGGCGGTGGTCGTATCGAGGCGGACACGATGATGTCCGAGCTCAGCCATCACATTGCAATGCATGCTTCCGGTGCAGTTTGTTTTAGTGTCGAGCAAGTACTGGCCGGCAAGCACAAAAATGCACTCTGCCTTGTGCGTCCACCGGGGCACCACGCCCGCCCCCGTAACGCAATGGGTTTCTGCTTGTTTAATCACATTGCAGTTGGTGCGAAACATGCAACCGACGGAGTTGGAGTGGACCGCGTTCTTGTCGTTGACTGGGACGTGCACCATGGCAACGGAACGCAAGAGACGTTTTACGAACAAGAGAACATTGGTTTCTTTTCCATTCACCGTGCACCGTTCTATCCCGGATCCGGAAAGACAAGCGAAACGGGGAGTGGTCCTGGTCTAGGGACAACGTCAAATATCGAAGTCACCTTCGGTACCAAGCGTGAAGAGTACATGGAGCAATTCGAACGCGGGCTGACCGACATCGCGAAGAAGGTCCAGCCGAATCTAATCATGATCAGTGCTGGATTTGATGCTCACCGCAGTGACCCGATCGGCTCACTTGGTCTTGAGGTAGAAGACTTCGAGACCATGGGACAAATGGTTCAGAGCGTTGCCGATCAGTACTGCGACGGAAGAATCGTCAGTATGTTGGAAGGTGGTTACAACCCGACGACGTTGCCTATGTGCGTCGAAACGCACTTAAAGGGATTGCTGGCTGCGTAGTCAGTCCGGCGCACCTGTTTCGCAAGTGTGCGCCTGAGGCACGTTTGGCTACTTGGAATCGAGCCGAATGACTCCGTCCCAATCTGCTGGCGCCGTCCTGTTGCGTGACGCGATGTAAGTGGTCAAAAAGTCCTTCGACGGATCTGCCGCAGGGACCAAATGCAATTTCTCCCAAGCCTTCGCCCAGTCGCCATCGACGAAAGCCGTCAAGGCTTCTTCATAGAACTCCACATGGTCGTCGGATAACAGCGGATAGCTCGTAGCCGGCGGAAGCAGTTCGTGGACATCAATGGATGATTCAAGGCCGTACGGTTTCACGACAGCCAGCCGACGGATACGCCAGTCCATGTTGCCTTCCGCTGGTGTGCTCGTGTCTGGGTTCGCGCTGCTGGGTTTTTGGGTAGCGAGCATCGACGCTGTCGTTTCGTCGATCAGTACGGATGCGTTGAATAGCTTTGTCATGCTCTCCAAACGCGAGGCCAAGTTCACAGCAGGACCGAATGCGGTAACTTTCACTTGGTCCGTTGTTCCGATCTTGCCCGCGACAACTCGACCAGATGCGATTCCCACTCCGATGCGAAACGCCGTCGATTCGCTTGTCGATTCTGAGAACTGTCGGAACTCATCCAGGATCATCAACGCAGCTCGCGCGGCGCGATGGGCAGCATCCTCTTGTGGCAGTGGCCATCCCCAGAATCCCATGGCCGCATCACCATGGAAGTCACCGATCACACCGCCTTCGCCAAGTATCCGCTGGGTGAGCACCCCCAAAGCGTCACTTACACGTTGAAGCAGGCCCAGCAAATCGTCTGCGCTTTGTTCCGTTGCACGCGAGAAGCCTCGTAGATCGCAAAACAGAACGGTCACGTCTGCCTCTCGCGGCGTCAGTGTTTCTTCTGCATCGCCTTCCTCCAAGGCGGCGATCACCGGCGCGGAGAAGAACTGTCCGAGCGCCGCTTGGCGACGCTGAAGTTCGCGGACTTGATAGAAGCTACCGATCGTCGAAACTACAATCTCGGCGAACTTCATTTCTTCTTGTAAGTCGTGAACAGTTCCGGAGAATGCCCGAGTTTGCGAACCGGCGACATAAAGAGCCAGCCCTTTGGCAGATCCACTTCGGCCCGATGAACTGTCGAATGGGACGCAGAATGCCCAGGTGGTGTTCTCTGCTTGTGTGAAATCCTCACTGCTCGCCGTTGCTGACTCCGTGAGCGACGGTTCACGATCGGTCCACGTGTTAACGACGGTCTCTTGGTTTTCGACCGCTTTCGAGATCAATCGTCGACTGGCGTCGATCGGATAGTTGTCGGTGCGATCCCAATGTAGGAAGTCAACTTTGCTGGTATCGGAGGCTGCGACCTGGCACACGGCTACAGCCGCGGCGATTGGAATGCCCTCAAAAATCACACGAACCATCTGCTCATGCAGATCCATCGGTCCGTGTGCCAGTGCGACACGTTCGGGGATGCGGCTGATGATGGCCAGCCGATCTTCGGGATTCGCAAAATTCAGATGCCGCAGATATTCGTGGCTGAAAGTCTGCTCCGTTACCGGCGGACGCGTGTGTACCGCGACGTTCACGGATTCGTCAGACAACGTGAATGTGGTTTGCCCGATCACAAAGTGTTGCCCCAGCCCAACGCGGAACGATTCGCGTTTCTTGCCCTGAAAGAAGACTGGGTTCTTCGAGCCGGGGAGCGTGTGCACATGCAGTTTGCCGTCCTGCAAAACAATCCTCGCGTGCTCGCGAGAAACATGGTCGTCCCAACTCGCAGACCAGCGACCCGCGCTTCGGCCTAACAGAATCGAAACTCCGGGTGGAACGCGTCTTCGCCAACGGTCTTCGCGTCGAGTACCTTGAGCAATAAGATCGGGCATTCGTTTTGGGCTCGCGACAAAGTGGTGACTGAGTAGAAGTATACCGCGCGATGCCGGTACACCTTTTCCCTAGCCAGCTTTGTGTAGCACAGAAACTTACCGAGAAGCGGGAGCAGGCTTCTGCCAAGCTGGCATCAAATCAAGTGCCGCCTGCAGTCTGCCCTTTGCGGACTGTTGATCCTGAGATAGCGTGTCGAGCGCATTCTTTTCTAGTGGATCAACGCTGACGTCGAACAACCGACCGTCTTCATAGAGCTTGAATTGCTTACCGCGTACGAAACGTGTGGGAGTCTTCTTCATCGGCCCCCAACGCGGGTCGTAGTGGCAAAAGATGTGTTCGCGGGGGTTCCCCTTTTCTCCTCGCAACTGAGAAAGAAAGCTTCGGCCGTCCCACGGAGTTGTCGAAGTCTGGTTGGCCACGTCGAGCAATGTCGGCACGATGTCGGTGAAGTCAATCAGGTCTTCACAAGTTTGCCCGGCGGCGATATGCGTTGGCCACGAAACGAACATGGGAACATGGATACCAGTCTCGAAGGTATACCCCTTGCCGCCGCGAACCGGTCCGGTCTCTGTGTTGCTGGTAATGTTGCGACTGGTGCCGTTGTCTCCAACAAAGATCACTAATGTATTGTCGGCTACGCCCGCGACTTCCAGTTGCTTCAGAATGCGACCGACGATCTTGTCCGCATACGCAACCATGTCTGCGAAGAACTTCTTGTTCTTTTGGTAGCGGTTCCCGGAAGCCCACTCGGCGCTATCCGGTGTGGGGACAAACGGGTCGTGGACTAACACCATGGGGTAGTAGCAAAAGAACGGTTCCGCTTTGTGCTTATCGATGAATTGGCAAATGAAGTCGCAAAAGATGTCTGGACCGTATTGGCCTTTTTGCTTGCCTAGCTTGCGGCCGTTCACTTCGATCAATGGATCCGCGAAACGTTCGCCCGCTTTCTTTTGCTCGGTGACCTGCCACAAACAGGTTTCATCGAAACCAAGCGCGCCGGGGCGACTCGAGTCCTGGTTTCCCGGTAGATCGTGATAGATACCGTTCAATTGCCACTTGCCCGCGATACACGTCGCGTAACCTGACTTCTTCAGCAGATGGCCAAACGTTGTCTCTCGCGGATTCAAGTAACCGAAGTGCGAGTAATTTCGGAAATTGTATTTGCCAGTCATGATTTGCACGCGTGTCGGCGTGCAAATCGGTGTGGAAAAGCAATTTGTGAATCGCATCCCGGTCGTAGCTAGGCCATCTAGCACTGGCGTCTGGTAAGAGGTGCTGCCGTTCGCCCCGACGCACTCGTAACCCATGTCGTCGGCCATAATTAAGACGATGTTGGTGGGCGCTGTGGCCTTCTGGGGGGGAGTATTTTCCCCTAACAGCGAAGGCTTGGGGCTTAAAAACAAGACGAGCCACAAACTGACTACGAAACGACAGTTATTCATCGTGGTTTTCTTTTTGGAGGCTTTCGTAATCATCTGCACCTCGAATGGCATGGAGTGAATCCCCGCTGCAGCGAGCCCTATCTTATCGAGCCACCACTCAGCATGTTGTTTTCCTTGATTTTCAGGGATACATTACGCCTCTAAATTGGCGAATTCATCTAATCGCCTTCACGGGCAGAATTTGCGCAAATCGCCTGTTTTCCCAAGGGCCGGGAACTGCGCTGCAACAACATGAGGAGCATCACGGGTGGAAAAGAAGCGACAATCATCACGGCAACGACGTCTTCACGCTAAGACAAAACGAAAGCAGCAACAAGTCGGCAACCGTGTCGAGACATTAGAAGAGCGAATGCTGTTGGCGGTTGATTTCATTCCCGCCCCGCTAGGCGGTGCTCAGCCGAATCGTCCGGATCAGCCACTAGGCCAGGTGTTTGCCGACACGCAACCGGCGATCGCCATCAATCCAAATGACCCAGGGAACATCAGCGTTGCTAACGAACTGTCGTTGTTGCAATCCAGTAATGCGGGTGCGAGTTTCAGTGATGCAGGGAACTTCCAAAGCCTGATTGGGGATGGGCCGACAGCAGTTGGTAGTTCTGACCTTGTGCACACAGCAGACGGCCAGCTTCGGTGGGTCGGTCTTCAAACCGACAGCGAAGGATCGCGATCCGTTGGCGTAACCTTCGAGTCGAATGGCGTTTTGGGTGTGTCGAATGTTCCGTCTCAGGCAGGATCGCTGGCGACGCGTCCCATTGTCGTCTCTGATACGAATGCCGCTGCGGACAGTCCCTATGCCGGCAACATCTACATCGCGTTCGTAGACGAGTCGGACAATCGCGTACTCTTGTCGCGATCGGTGGATGGCGGAGCGACTTGGTCGGATCCCGTGCAAGTTTCGGATGACTCCGAGTCTTCTTCGGGCGGAAATCTGCCTCCCGTGACTCCGGCAGATGTGACCGTGGCTCCGAACGGTGATGTCTACGTCGCTTATCACTTCCAAAGCAATGCGACCGCTCCTTCCGGCGCAGACAACCAATCCAACTCGGACGGGGAGAGCGGGCAAGTCTTCGTTCGGCGCTCAATCGACGGTGGCCTGTCGTTCATCTCCAAGACAAACGCGTTCCCACCTGGCACCGCGGACATCAGCGTCAACGTGCAGACGATCGACGGAGCGATTGAACGAGCACGCTTCTACACGCAAGGTGCGCGGCAACCGACGATCCTTGCCGATCCAACCCGTGAGGGGCATCTGTACGTCATCGCCAACGATGATCCTGACAACGTGCACGGAAGTGGCGACGAAGGCGATATCGTCTTTGCGCGGTCGGATGATTTTGGCGAGACTTGGGACCGCAGCACCATTGGTTTCGCTGACTCGTTCCAGGTGATGCCTACTGCCGAAATTGATGAGTTCGGCAACATCGTGGTTGCATGGTACGACTCGCAGCGCGGCAACTTGATGGGCGACCAAGACTATCGCTTGGATGTATTCGTGACCTACAGCACGGATGGCGGATCCAGTTGGGCGGATGCATTCCGAGTCAATGATGACTTTAACCCGACGGATCCTGTAACGCCGAATACGTCGGTTGTCTTTGCTGGTGCAGACCGCGATGGCGACGGACGTCTTGAAGACGATGGGGACGAGACGTACTCACTGGGTGATTACTTTGGCGTCGAGTCGTTCGGCGGAACCGGCTATGTAGCTTGGAACGGAAACGAACGCGTCATTGATCTGCCTTCGTCTCACCAGGCTTTCTTTGATGTCTTTCCGATCTACGGGACATTGGTCGTCGAAGGCACGAACTCGGATGATCAATTCCTAATTCGCACGATTCCAGACAATCCAGACTTTATCGAAGTCTTCGTGAACGGCACGCGCGAGTACGCTGGGCTACGTGAAGCATTGATTGGCGGCATCCAGGTTGACGGCTTGGCGGGCAATGACACGTTGGTTGTTGATTGGACGGTCGGTTCGGGTGAGCCCGTTCCTCCCGGTGGTATCTTCTACCAAGGTGGAATTCCGGAGGGTGGAAACCAGATCGGCGACACGTTGGATCTGCTAACCGGCGACCGTGGGATTAGCTTCCAAAGTGAACAGAGTGACTTGGACGCTGGACTGTTCGCGGTTGGTGACTCACCAGCGGTTAGCTTTGATAGTGTCGAGCGAACGCAGGTGGGCACGACGGACTACTTGCGCCCCGATCTGCTTGAAGTAAATGATTCGTTCGCTTCGCCGACGGTCCTCGGAACCGTGGACAATGTTACGCTGCGGGATCTCACGATTCACGACTTAGGCGAAGGCGAGTCCAACACCGACTTCTATCGTATGACGGCATCGGAAACTGGTTACGCCGTTTTCAACGCTCTGTTTGATCACGAAGCAGGCGATCTGTCGCTGGTCGTTTACGACAGTCGCGGTAACGCCATTGCAACTGTCAACTCTGACACGGACAACGAGCAAATTGTTGTTCCTGTCGTTGCTCACGAGACGTATACCGTTCAGGTGCTTGGCGTTGACGGAGCTATCAATTCCTATTCGCTGGACGTATCCAACGTAGCTGCACCTGCACCGCAAGCTATCGTGCTTGACCCGCTCAGTGACTCGGGCTTTGAAAACAACGATGGTGTGACCGCGGACATTACTCCTCGGTTCACCATTCAGGCCGACCTCAGCGATTTGGTGGCTCAAGGTATTCCGATTCTGGACGCAGAACAGGCAACGGTTGGCGACACACCTGGTGCCGCCGTATTCGTGACGATTCGCGATCAAGACACTGGCACATTGGAATCTGGTTACGCCACGCCGGTCGGAGACGACATTTTCTCATACCGCGCCAGTGAGTTGCCTGATGGCTTCTTGGTTGTTTCCGCCAGCGTCCACGTATTTGATCCTCGTTTGGCTACCGACCCGACGGATCCAAGTGCAACGGTCGCTGACCCCGCAGTTGGGCCTACCGTCGAATCGACACCCATCACGGTGCTTCTGGACACTGTTGATCCGAATGTCACGTCACCGCAGATGCTTCCCAGCAGTGACAGTGGCATGAGTCGCACCGATCGCGTTACCAACATCATGCAACCCGCATTCGTCGGAGTCGCCGGTCCAAACGAGCAAGTTCGGATCTTTGCAAACGGTTTGATCGTGGGCGAGGGCGTTGCCGGCACTGACGGTCGATGGGAAATCACGATCGAGCCATTGACGCAGGGCATCTATGACATGACCAACCAGGTTACCGACCTGGCTGGTAACTTTGGCGAAAGTGATATCGTCAATCGCATCGAGATCGACAAGACGGCGCCCAACACGCCGTTCTTGGATCTGACCGTTGGCAGTGATACCGGGTCAAGTAACAACGACAACGTCACGGGTGACAACACGCTGACGTTCAACATGACGACGACGGATCTGCCTCTGGATCACCTGAATCCGTTCAATCTGAAATACCGACTGTACGTGCGACCTGAGGACGGATCGGAGATTCTGATCTACGACTCGGCCACGGACGATTCGATTCCGGCTGGGAACAGTAACGGCGGATTCACGGATCTGGAATTCCTCAGCAGAACGTTGGACGAACTGCCTGACGGTACGCACAACTTCAAGTTGGAAGTCGAAGACCGTGCCGGAAACATCAGCGAAGACTTTTTGCTAGACGTGACGATTGATACTTCGCTGCCGTCGGCGTTGACCCTAGACCTGATCACCGAGAGTGATACTGGGATGGACGACGCGGACAATCTGACTCGGTTCACGAACCCAACGTTCTCTGGCGACGGAGACATCGGTGGTCGCGTGAGTCTGTTTGCTGACGGACAGCTGATCGGTACGGGCACCGTCGGTGGCGACATCACTAATGGTGTTGAAGGCGACGGGCTGGGTGCTTGGGAGATCACTTCCGGGACGCTGGACGACGGCGTTTACGTCATCACGGCAATCGTCGAGAACGAGAACGGAAGTGTTTCCAGCGAGCCGCTGACGATCGAAGTCGACACACTACAGCCCAACACGCCGCTGTTGGACTTGGTGCCCTCCAGCGATACCGGCGAGAGTTCGACCGACAACGTCACAAGTTCGATCAATCCTACGTTCAACATGGCGACGATTGATCCGAATCAAGACGCACACATCGACGCGTTCAATTACAAGTATCGCCTGTTCGTGCGGCTCGACAGTGGCGTTGAAGAACTCGTTTACGACTCCGCCGCTGACGATGCGTTTCCGAATTCCGCAACCGACGGGATGTTCACCAATCTGGAAAACTTGCGTCGCACGATTTCCAGAGCTCTTCCGAACGGCACGCACAACTTCAAGTTGGAAGTCGAAGACCGCGCTGGAAACATCAGCGAAGACTTCTTGCTGGACGTCACGGTTGATACGGAGCTACTGATCTCGCCGAACGGCATTACGCTCGATTTGCTCGACGCAGTCGACACGGGAATGGACGGCAGAGATAACACCACGAAAATCAACGAGCCATCGTTCGCTGGCGTTGCAGAAGTTGGCTCGAAGGTCAGCTTGTTTGCCGGGGGAGTCCTGGTAGGCACTGCCGTTGTTGGCAGCGATGAGACGGACTTTGTGCCCGGCGACGGCTTGGGAGCGTGGGAGATCACTAGCCAGCCATTGGCTGATGGTCAGCACGAGTTGATTGTTCACGTGGAAGATGCCGCCGGAAACTTCGGTCGGTCGGAATCGCTCACGATCGACGTCGACACCACCGCACCGAACACACCGTTCCTTGATTTGGTTGGCGGAACGTTGATAAGCGAAGGATTGGAGTCCACGACGTCCAATACGTTGACGTTCACGATGACGACGGAAGATCCAGCTTCCGACCGACGAGCCAACGAATTCAACCTGAAGTATCGAATCTTCTTGCGTCCTGAAGGAGCGGCCGAAACTCTGATTTATGAGTCCGTTGTCGACCCAGATATTTTGGCCGGCAATCTCTCTGGTGGATTTACCGATCTGGAGTTCCTGCAGACGGTTATCGGCGAACTTCCCGATGGCGAGCACAACTTCAAACTGGAAGTTGAAGACCGCGCCGGAAACATTAGCGACGACTATTTGCTGACAGTCAGAATCGAAGATCCAGTTGTGATCGTGCCTGAACCGGACGATGTCATCGCTGTATCCATCGACTTGCTGTCCTCCAGTGACACCGGGCTAAACGACGTCGACAACGTCACCAAGATCAACCAACCAGCGTTCGAGGGTAACGGCACCATCGGAGCGGAAGTTCGGTTGATCAACGAGCAAGGCGAGATCATTGGGACGGGAATCGTTGGTGGTGACGCGTCGAATGGTATTTTGGATGACGGCTTAGGACGTTGGGAAATCGTTAGTGCACCGCTGGATGACGGTATCCATGTTGTCTTCGCTGAAATCGAAGGTGATGGCGGCAATACAGCGAGAACAGAGACGCTCACGTTCGAGGTCGACACACTCGCTCCGAATACGCCGTATCTCGATTTGCTGCCGGAAGACGATACGGGTCTCGACAACGAAGACGACGTTACGTCGGAGCTGCTTCCAACGTTCCACATGGCAACGCTGGACCCGAATCAGGATGCTCACCTAGATCCGTTCAACTATATCTACCGGCTGTTTGTGCGGCTGGATTCGGGCGTCGAACGATTGGTCTACGACTCGCAGGCTGACGGCACGTTCCCGGCTTCTGCGATCCAAGACGGCTTTGTTAGTCTCGAAAACTTGCGACGCGAAATCGACCTGGGAGTTCCCGATGGCGTGCACAACTTCAAGCTAGAGGTTGAAGACCGCGCCGGTAACATCAGCCAAGACTTCTTGTTGAACGTCGCGATTGATACTGTGCTCGACGCACCAGACCAAGTCATCACGATCGATCTGGTGAACTCCAGCGATTCAGGGATGAGTGAACGAGACAGTGTCACCAATATCGACACACCAACGTTCTCGGGAGTCGCTGAGGTAGGAGCCACCGTCACGATCTTTGCGAACGGTCAAGTTGTGGGCGTCGGAACGGTTGGCAGCGACGAAACAGACTTCGTGCCTGGAAATGGTCTGGGAGTTTGGAAGGTAACTACGGAGGCACTCGACGACGGTGTCTATGAGGTGCTGGCTCATGTCGAGGACCTGGCAGGTAACTTCCTGCGATCAAACTCGCTGACGGTTGAAATTGATACCACGCAGCCGAACACTCCGCTGTTGGACTTGCTGAACGATACCGGCCACTCCAACCACGACAACATCACGCTCAGCGACCTCCTAGAGTTCAACATGACCACGGAGGACCCCGCACCTGCCGGCGGTCATCTGTTGGATACGAATCTGAAGTATCGGGTTTACTTGCGACCGGAAGGCGGAGAAGAAGTTCTTGTCTATAATTCCGTCGTCGATACCAACATCGACCAAGCCAACATCTTGGAAGGCTTTACCGACCTGAACCAACTGCAAGCGACGTTGGGGCCATTCCCCGATGGAATTCATAACTTCAAACTGGAAGTTGAAGATCGGGCCGGCAACATCAGCGAAGACTTCTTGCTGAATGTGCAAATTGATAGTGGTCTTGCCGGTGATCCAACCATCGACATGTTGGCATCCAGCGATTCTGGAATGTTCGACGACGACAATGTAACCAACATTAACCAGCCGGCGTTTACCGGCGTTGGTGAAATGGGTTCCACGGTTCGACTACGAGCCAACGGTCGCCTGATCGGAGAAGCAGAAGTACATAGCGACGATTCCGACGGAGTACCTGGCGATGGATTGGGCGAGTGGGAGATCACGTCCGAGCCATTGGATGACGGCGTCTATGAGATTACCGCGGAAGTCGAAGACTGGGCCGGCAACGTCGAAACGACCGAAAGTATCACGATCGAAGTCGATACGCTTCAGGCGAACACGCCGTATCTGGATCTGATTCCAGTTAGCGATACCGGTTTGCATGACGATGACAACGTGACTCAGGTCGTCATCCCAACGTTGCACATGGCGACCATCGACCCGAATCAGGACGCCCACCTGTCAGAGTTCAACTACAAGTATCGAATCTTCGTGCGGCATGATTCGGGTGTCGAACTGCTGCTGTACGATTCGTCGACAGATCAATCGTTCACTGCATCTTCGGCACAGAATGGCTTTACCAGCCTGGAAAATCTTCGACGTGATTTGGATCTGGGGGTACCTGACGGGACTCACAATCTAAACCTAGAAGTTGAGGACCGAGCTGGGAACATCACTGAAGACTTCTTGTTGAACGTCAAGATCGACACGGTTCTGGATGCACCGGACGAAACAATCAGCATCGACATGCTGACGACCAGCGACACTGGTATGGGTGAAGACGACAATGTCACCAACAAGGACCAGCCGGCGTTTACTGGCGTCGCAGAAGTTGACGCGACGGTCACGCTGTTTGCCGATGGTCAAGTAATCGGCGTCGGGCGCGTAGGCAGTGACGAGACGGATGGCGTACCCGGCGATGGCCTGGGAGCTTGGGAGATCACCGTCGAGCCGTTGGCTGACGGAATCCACAACATCACAGCACACGTCGAAGACTTGGCGGGTAACTTCCTGCAATCCGAAGCGATGCAAATCGAAGTCGACACGCGAGCTCCGAATACTCCGTTCTTGGATCTCGTATCAAGCAGTGATACGGGCTTCTTAGGTCGCGATGAAGTGACGTCAGACAATACACTGACGTTCAACATGACCACCACGGACGAGTCGCCTGATGGTCACTTGATCGATCAGAACTACAAGTTCCGGTTGTACGTGCGACCCGAAAACGGTGCCGAGGTACTGGTTTACAACTCCGTGACTGACGGAGAGATTCCGCCCGAGGCGATTCAGGATGGCTTGATCGACCTGAATTTCCTTACCAGAACTTTGGGCGAACTTCCTGACGGTGAACACAACTTCAAGTTGGAAGTCGAAGATCGCGCTGGGAATATCAGCGATGACTTTCTGTTGAATGTCACCATCGATACGACGCTTGTGGCACCGACCATCGACCTCATTGCTTCCAGCGATGCAGGCATGTCAGACTCAGACAACGTCACCAGCATCAATACGCCAACGTTCTCCGGAACGGGTGGTGTTGGCAATCGCGTCACGCTTTTCGCGGATGGTCAGATTGTTGGCACTGGTTTTGTTGGAAGTGACGAGACGGACTTTGTGTCGGGTAACGGACAAGGTGCCTGGGAAATCACCATCGACGCGTTGGACGATGGCGTTTACAGCGTTCTGGCACATATCGAAGACGAAGCTGGCAACTTCCAGCGTACGGAACCCGTGCAGATCGAAATCGATACGCTTGAACCCAACACGCCTCATCTTGATTTGGTAACGCTCAGTGACACGGGTCATTCCAACCATGACAACATCACGGGCGATACGACTCCAACGTTCACATTTACGACGGAAGATCCAAACCAAGAACAACACATCAACGCAGCCAATTTCAAGTATCGACTGTTCGTTCGACCAGAAGGGGGCGAGGAAACTTTGCTGTACACGTCGGTCGGTGATGCAGAGATTGACGCTGCGATGGTCGATGGCAGCTTCACGAGTCTCGGGTTCATTGAAAGAACTGTTGCGGAGCTTCCCGATGGAATCCATAACTTCAAATTGGAAGTCGAAGATCGGGCCGGTAACATCAGTCACGACGTGACCATGACCGTCGAAATCGATTCGACGCTGCCCAATACGGGACAGCTCGATATGATCGACGCTAGTGACAGCGGCATGTCGTCTGACGACAACGTGACGAAAATCAATACGCCCACGTTCACTGGTTTGGGTGCA
>CAYQMZ010000013.1:0-11795 GCA_964418725.1 uncultured Pirellulaceae bacterium | reverse complement strand
CAGCGACGAATCTGATGGATTCCAAGGCAATGGCTTTGGCATTTGGGAAGTCCAGTCGGATGCGTTGTCAGACGGCGTCTACACGATGACGGCAACCTTCGAAGATTGGGCTGGCAACATCTCCAGCTCAAACGCATTGCAGATCGAAGTTGATACCGTCGCTCCGAACACGCCGTTCCTTGACCTGTTGGAGCCTTTCGACTCCGGCCGGAACGACGACGACAACATCACCAACGTTCCGACTTTGAACTTCTCAGCCACGACCGAAGATCCTAACTCGGACGACCATCTGCAGTTGTTCCCTGGCGGTCACAACCTGAAGTACCGCATCTTTGTGCGACCTGAGTCGGGCCAAGAAGCTCTAGTCTACGATTCGGTGACGGATTCCAACATCGTCGATCGCGTTGACGGGTTCACATCGTTGAATCAGATTCTGGCGGCTGTTGATGCTCTGCCCGAGGGGCTTCACAACTTCAAGTTGGAAGTCGAGGACAGAGCTGGCAACATTAGCCAGGACTTCTTGCAAAACGTACTGATCGATCGCACTGGGTTCGAAGGCACCTGCACCCTTCATCCAGAAGGTGACACGGGCATTTGGGGCATCGACAGCACCTTTGGTGACGGAATCACGGGAAGCTCGGCACCGCCCGTCTTCACTGGAACCGCCGAAGCCAACAACATCGTGACCCTGTTGATTGACGGCGAAATCGCAGGCTCAACGGTCGTTGGTCCGTTCGATGGCGACAATGCTCTGCAAGACGCTTCGTGGACAATTCAATCATCGGTAGCTTTGACCGGTGGCGAGACAATTGAAATTGTGTACGAAGATCCCGCCGGCAACCGTATCACGACGACTTGTGGCGACGGCGAGTTTGCGCTCGCTATTGATACCATTGGGCCTAGGATCGAAAACGTCACGCGAAACGATGTCTTCCTGACGAGCGTGTTTGATCCCAAGCCAGCTGGCGGGCCGGATCCGTTGATCGACAGTATCATTGTTCACTTCTCCGACGGACCTGACCGAGACCAAATTCTCTACGACGCCGTCGTACAGCAGTTAGCGACGGAAGAAGGAAACTACCGACTGGTTGGTGATGCGAACGGAGACATTCCGATCACGAGCGTCGAGATCTTGGGCACTAACCCTGGCCCGGGTACAGCAACGACGGCGGTCTTGCTGAACTTTGGCTTCGCACTTCCGGATGACAGGTACACGTTCACGGTTTCTGATCGGATTGCGGACGCGGCAGGTAATCCGCTGGACGGCGAGTCCGGTGCGAATGGTCCTTTCGAAGGAAACGCTGGCTTGGCGAGTACCGAGCCGATTTTCCCAACGGGCGATGGAAACCATGGCGGTGACTTCCTGGCTCGGTTCACTGTCGACAGTCGCCCCGAGGTTGGCGTCTGGAGTGCCGGTAGTGTCTACGTTGATACCAACGGAAACTTTGGTTTCGACCAAGACAACGTGGACCACGTGAATCGTGACATCACGTACACCGTTGGATTCACGACGGACGACATCTTTGCCGGTAATTTTGCAGGCTTCAACGGAGTTGCCGATGGCTATGACAAGCTGGCCGCCTACGGTCGATTTGGTGATTGGATGGATGGAACCTTCCGTTGGTGGATCGATTTAGATAACGACGGTGTGGTCGACATTGATGTCGAAGACCCAGCGGACGTAAACGGATTGCCGTTCGCCGGCGACTTTGATGGAAATGCCGTCAACGGAGATGAAGTCGGACTTTATACAGGCCGCACGTGGCACTTCGATACCGACGGCGACTACTTGGTCGACATGGAATTGGAAAGCGAACTGATCGGTTATCCGATTGTTGGTGACTTCGACAACGATGGATTCGAAGACTTGGCGACTTGGGTCGACGACACGTTCATGGTCGACCTCGCCAATGGCACCGTCCGCGGTTGGGACGGTGTTGCGGATACCCAATTCCGATTCGGATTCATTGGCGTCCGCGAGCGGCCAATCACTGCTGACATGGACCAAGATGGCTACGACGACTTTGGTCTTTGGGTACCCGATCGCGGTGGGGCGACACCCAGAGAATCCGGCGAGTGGTATTGGTTGGTTTCCGGCGGGAATTCTGTCTTAGATCGAATTACGGACTCCTTGGATCCCGTGGGAGGAAACACCCAAGAGATTCAGTTCCGTCCTGTCCCGTTCGGTCACGATATCTTTGGACAGTTTGGTGATGAGTTTGGAATACCGATCGTGGGTAACTTTGATCCACCGACGCTCTTGGCGATTCCGCAAGTGTCGCGAATGTATACGAATCCAGTGAACCCGCTGGACGTTAACAACGACGGACACGTATCGCCGCGAGACGCACTGATCACCATCAATCATCTGAATCGTCACGGTGCAACATCATTGGACGATTTGGCCACCGACGCTCCGTTCTTGGATACGACCAATGATGATTTTGTCACTTCGTTAGATGTGCTGCGAATCATCAATCACCTGAATCGACAGGCCAATACGGAAGCAGTTGCGGCCACTGATTCGGTGGACGAGATCGCCGATGATGTCGCTCAAGCCGTGTTAGCGATGAACGCATCGGACGTTGATGAAGACGACGATGATGAAGAACAGGCTGACGGCTAGGTCCATTCTTTGAAGTATGAAAGAGAAAACGGCTTCCTGGTTGCAGGAAGCCGTTTTTGTTATGTCAGTCTGTTGGCGGCAATCGCCAATTAGTCCGCACCGCTGAAGATTTCGTCGTACAGCCATGCGCGTGCGTACGTCCAATGTCGACTGGCGGTGGCTCGAGATATTCCCAGCACTTCGGCGATTTCCGGCAACGTCAATCCAGCAAAGTAACGGAGTTTCACCAGTTCGGCCTTATCGGGGTCCTCTAGGCGAAACTTCTCTAGAGCTTCGTTGATGGCAAGAATGTCATCCTGTGAAGTCGACTGATTCTGAGCAACATCGTGCAGCTCTTCGCGTTGTAGATCCCCGCCGTGCTTCACGCTCTTCTTTCGACGCGCGTTATCGACCAGGATACGTCGCATCGCTTCCGCCGCAGCGGCAAAGAAGTGACGTCGATTCTCCCATTGCTGCTGTTGGTTGCCTACTAGCTTGATGTAGGCTTCGTGGACCAAGGCCGTACCTTGAAGCGTTTGCCCCGCCGATTCATTACGCAACTTTTGCCTGGCAAGTGAACGCAGATGATCGTAGACCAAAGGCAACAACCGATCCGCGGCAAGGTGATCCCCTGCGCCGATCTGATTGAGCAAATGGGTAACGTCGTGGTTCATGCGATAGCTTGACTTGACGATGGGCGGACATACGTACGTGCGGGCATGCGTTCGTGCGTAAGTCGATTGTTTTCAGGCGTCCGCGAAAAGGCCATCCTTCGAGTTTAGCCTATGAGTCCTAAAGCAGGATACTCTTGTTGGGTTCACCTTCGATTTCACGCACGTATCGCGGGACAGCGTAGCCTGGCAGAAGCGTTCTAAGTTGCTCAATTAGTTCCATGCCTCGTTGCTGAGACACTTCGAAGTGCGCCGCTCCGCGAACACGATCGAGCTGGTTTAGATAGTAAGGCAACACACCGTGATTGCTAAGCAGTTCGCACAGTTCTCGCAGCGCATCGACAGAATCGTTGATCCCTGCCAACAAGACGGCCTGATTCAGCAACGTAACGCCGGACTTGCGAACTCTATCAAATCCGGCCAGCACTTCGTCGCTCAGTTCATTTGCATGATTCGCGTGAAGCACCAAGAACGGTTGCATTGTTGTACCGGTCAACCAACCTACCAACTCGTCCGTGACACGCGCCGGGATAACGATGGGCAGCCGAGTATGGATTCGCAATCTTCGCAGGTGCGGAATTGAATCGAGCTGCTGCACCAATTGTTGCAGGCGAGTATCTGACAGGCTAAGCGGATCGCCACCGCTGAGAATTACCTCATGAACTGAGGTGTCAGATTTGATTTGCTCGATCGCTGGCTGCCATTGCTCCAACGATTTTGGGTCGTCTTGATATGGGTAGTGGCGACGAAAACAGTAGCGACAGTGAATCGCACACGTTCCGGTCGTAATCAGGAGGACACGTCCGCGATACTTTTGAATCAGCCCTGGCTGCTGCTTGGCCACACCATCACCCACTGGGTCGTCGGTAAAGCCAGGCGTGTCGACCAATTCCTCCTCAATCGGCAACACTTGCCGCAGCAAAGGGTCGGCTGGGTCGCCAGATTTCATTCGCTGGACGTAATTCTGAGGTGCGAACAACGGAAACTGTTTGGCGGCCTGAATTGCCGCGGCGTGTAGGCTGGGTGAAAGCCGCAGTTGCTCACAGAGCTCGATTGGGTCGCGAATTGCCTGCTGGAATTGTTGCCGCCAGGTCAGCGGAGCGGATTCAGCGAGTGGAAGATCGGTGGCAGGCATGTTGGTACGTTTCGAAGCAATAACGTCAGATAACGCTTTTCGTGCCGGGCGATCCGCGGCTGCGTGACGCCCTGACGCTAGAATCTAGTAACCTTTGGCGACAGACTTTGCTTTGGTAGTATATGCAACTTGCTGGCAGCTTCCATTTCCCCGCCTGTCGGAGGGGCCAAACCTGCCGCGCGATGAACAGGCGATAGATCTGCAATTCGCCGCTCGAAGTACTGGGCTTTTTCGCTTTGTGATTGAAGGACAAGACCGTGGGAACAATTAAGACAAATGACTTTCGAAAAGGCTTGAAGGTCCAAATCGACGGCGACCCTTACCTGATGATCGAATGTCAGTTTGTGAAACCCGGTAAGGGCAGTGCACTTTACAAATGCAAACTGCGACACCTCATTCGCAACACAGTGCTTGACCGAACCTATAAGGGCGGGGACTCGCTGGAGTCAGCGGACGTCATGGAGATCGATGCACAGTATCTGTATCGACAAGGCGACACGTTCGTGTTCATGGACGACTCGACTTATGAACAGTATGAGTTGAGCAGCGAGCAGGTCGACGACGCGTGGAAGTTTTTGTTGGAAGGCATGAAGTGCAAAATGATGCTCTTCAACAACAATCCAATCGCGATTGAGCCGCCAAACCACGTGACGCTGAAGGTCGAGTACTGCGAGCCTGGTGCCAAAGGAAACACGGCTACCAACGTTACGAAGCCTGTGAAGGTAGAAACGGGTGCTGAATTCCAATGCCCGGCGTTCATTAACATCGGTGACAACGTCAAGGTTGATACGCGAACGGGTGACTACGTCGAACGCGTGAAGTCCTAATCGCAGTCGATTGCTGCGAATCCAGGCACCAGAGAATGACACACGTCGACAGTCTTCGCTGGTCTGCGGTCGCCGAGTGCTCGCCATGAAGTCTACTAACGCAAGTTCGGACTGGCGAAGTACCGGATCGATCCAGACTCTTCAAAAACGTGCCGAGTTATTGCGGAAGTCGCGGTCTTTCTTCGATGACCGTGGCTTCTTTGAAGTCCAGACGCCACTGTTATCGGCCGACACCGTCGTCGACCGGCACCTTGATCCCGTACCCGTTTCGCTGCCTAGCGATCCGCTGGAACTGGACCGTGGTACGCCGATGTGGTTGCAAACGTCACCCGAGTTCGCGATGAAGCGAATACTCGCTTCTGGTGCGCAGGCCATTTACGAAATCACGCCCGCGTTTCGGGTTGGTGAAGTGGGAGATTTCCACAATCCAGAGTTCACGATGCTGGAATGGTATCGTGTCGGTGACTCGATCGATCAAGGTATGGATTTGCTGTCGGAATTCGTCGCGCACGTGTTGGATTGTCCGCCAGCCAATCGCATTACGGTTAGCCAAGCATTTCAAAATGCAGTGGGTGTTGATCCGCTTAGTTTGGACGCTTCCGAGTTGCGGAGTCTGTGCGATGCGAATAACGTCGAAGCACCGACGTCCCTAGATCCCGACGACTGGGACACTTGGTTCGACCTGTTGTTCACGGATCGAGTTCAGCCCAGGTTGGGGATCGAGCAACCGATCGTGATGCATGACTATCCTGCGTCACAGGCGGCGTTGGCCGAAATTCGAGATGGGGAACCGCCGGTCGCGGAACGCTTCGAATTATTCTACCGCGGTACGGAATTAGCGAACGGCTATCACGAATTGCTCGACGCTGACGAGTTGATGCAACGCAATGTTAAGGTCAACGAAGAGAGGCGTCGCGACGGAAAAGCCGCGCTTCCCGAATCCAGTCAGTTGCTTGCAGCCATGAAGCATGGCTTACCGGCCTGCTCGGGCGTGGCATTGGGTTTCGATCGACTTGTGATGCTCTCGACGGGAGCACGTACCATCGCGGAAGTGCTCGCGTTTCCAACCGACCGAGCGTAGCAATTCAGCGTCGGACGAACAGTCTACGGTGACAGGATCTGATCCGAGACGTGCATCCCACAGAGTTGGCTTGGGTTTACGACCCGATCAACGCCGGCTTTTCGCATTCGGTTGGCTACCGTTAAGTCGTTTGACTCAGCGTAGACAGCGATTTCCTCATTCAGATCGCGGCAGGTGATCGCGATCAGCAGGTTGTCCAAGTCGCTTGGCAAGGCTGCAACCACATTCGCCGCACTCAGCACGTTGGCGTCTGCTAAGTTCAACTCGTTTGTGGCTGCTCCCTCGATCGTCATGATGCGACGATATCGTTTTTGCAACTCCGCAAGTCGGTCTTTGTCTTCATCGACCACGACAACCTTCTTGCGTTTTCGCGTTAGTCGCTCGATGACAACTTCCGCCATTTGGTTGGAACCACAAACAATCGTGTGTCCTGCTAACTTTGAAATCACTTGTACCATCCTCCGTCGTAATAGATTGCCGCCTAGGTCGATGTCGATCAGAAAACTTGTAAGCGCGGCCGTCCAGCAAGTCATGCCGACGACGCACAAACAGATGAGTATTGACGTGAACCAACGCCCGTATTGCGTTAGCTCGCGCGTTTCTCCGTAGCCGACCGTCGACAACGTAATCACGGTCATGTAGAAGCCATCGGCGAAGTCCCCCCCCTCAAGAATTACGTAGCCAATGCTGCCGAACAGCACTAGTCCGAACAGTAGGACTCCAACGCGAATCAATCGAAGATGGATAACGCCAAGTGTCACTAGTTTCTCCCGAACGTTTGGACAGATTCAGCAAACTTCACGGGTGCCTGTTCTTCCAACTCTTGCAAGGTTGCTTCGTCGAAACTCAGGCCGGCAGCTTCCAGGACAGCAGGGATGTCAACGTCAACATCGCCCGGTACTCCAAGCTTCCATCCTTTAGACAAGTGATTTGCGGCACTGATGACTTGTGCCATCGCCACCGACTCTTCGGCGGCACTTGGATCGTGGTGGAATCGAACGGCGTCAGCGATTTCCATGGGCAGTCCCCAATCTTCGCTGCACTCGCCACCCAATTCGGCGTGATGCATTCCGTAGCGACTCGTTTCTTCGCCACAGACTTCTTGGCCAGCCAGCGACGGTTCGACCAAGTCGTAGTGTTCTTCCAATAGCGTGACCATTACAAGCTTGCCGACATCGTGGACCAGGCCGGCAAGGAATGCTTCGTCAGCATCAACGTCGTCTACCTTGCGAGCCAGCATGCGGGCCACGGTGGCACAACCAAGGGAGTGCTGCCAGAGGTCGTTTACAATCGGGTTCACGGTAGATTCGAACAAGCCAGCTGCGGCCGTCGTTGCCGCCAGGTCTCGTAGGCCACGTGTCCCCAGCAAGACGGCAGCCTGCTCGATGGTTCGAACTTGCCCGCCGCAGCCGTAGATCGGACTGTTGGCAATTCGCAGAAGCTCCATCGACAAACTTGCATCGCATTCGATGATGCGACACATGTCGCGAATGCTCACGCTCGATGAATTCGCAACATTCATCAGTTTGGTTGCAACTGCCGGGAATGGCAGTAAGTCCGGCAATTCTTCTAGCCGTGACTCTAGGTCAATTTCCGTTTGCATAGTGTGTTGATCCAAGAGCAGATACGTCGCTACTGGCGCAATTGACGCCTCACGAAAACATATCGAAGGCCAGAGAGTTAACGTGCCCGGAAATGTCTGCGTAGTTAGGAATGGGTGCAAACCCGCGAACGTGACGCGCTACGACTCGTACAAACGTACGACGGCGGATCGAGAGAGCAGACAGTGAACAGGTTGTTGTCCACTTCCAAGCGAGATGGTGTCTCGGCGAAAGTGAATCCAAACAACACCACCGTTTTAGGTGGCAGTTAGCGGATGAAGTCTAATAGATTCACATCGAACGCGCCGGACGCTGACGCGTAGATGAATTGCAACAGGTTTTGTTCCGTCTGCAGTTGCAGGATTACATCCGTGGGATCAGCGTTTTCCGTTTCGCCGATGGCTAGACGTGTTTCCAGTTGTGTCTCGATCATCCGGTTTTCCAGTCGATCAAGATTCTCAAGCGTCACCGACTGTTCGCCAACGATTTCTAGCATGCCATCCAAAGCCACCTGTAGGTCTTCTTGATACAACTCCATGCGTTCCTTGAACTCCACCGTTGAATGTTCGTCACTGTGGAGCAACAGATCTCGCAACTGCACGAGGGATTGAAACACATCCACCTTACCACCGTACTCGATGTCGGCGGTGCCAATTCGACTGATCTCCGTGGTGTCGACGTGCGTTACCTGCTGAGTTAGCGGGTCGACCAGAGCCTGGTTATCAGAAAAGTTAATGGGAATCTTGGTCGTTCCGCCGTCAATCGAAACCGTGCCCAACCCAGCAACACTGGTGGTGCCCACCGCATCAGCGGCCACGTCCGACATGTCTAGGTGGATGGTGCGACCCTGCAAGTCTGAAACTGGCAGATCGACCGACGCACCAGTAAAGTCGACCGGTGGTCCACCGTTGAGGCTCACGGTTTGCCCAGATCCTGTATCGGCAATAACCAGTTCATTGCCGAAACCAATCAGCGTGTCTGAGCTGGAACTGGTGCCTGCTTTGATTCCTAGTGTTCCACTGAAGACGGTCTGCTCATGTTCGACGATCAGTTCGCCCGAACCGGACGCGGTATCACGCCCGACGCCGGCTTTGGCACCCGTAAGACCGCGAAAGTTAGTATCCCGCTGCGGACCAACACCGAAGACATCGCTGCCGCCATATACAACATCAACCGTTAACGCCGGTGACACGATTGCTTGGTGGCGTTGATTCGATCCTTCGTATTCGACGGCTGCAATGCGCCCCGCCGTGTCTCGCCGAGTGGCTTTGAAGGCTGTTCCGTCCGTGGCGGTTCCAGCAAACAGAGGGCGGCCACCAGCTTCGGAGTTTGAAATGATGAAGACCTGGTCCAATATGGAGTTGACGGACCTTCCAAGTGTTTCTCGCTCAAGCGACTGAGTACCTTCAATTGCCAGGTCCCGCGCGGAACGCATCAGTTCGACGGCTTCCAAGAGTTGGGCATGCCCTTGATTGAGACGCGTTCGCGAGCTGCTGATGTTCGCAAGGTCGACGTCCATTCTGCGGTCGGACGCTTTGTTGGCTAACAACGAGCCAACGACTCCGGGTTCGTCAGACGGCTTTAGGATCTTCAAGCCGGTCGTTAGTTGCTCTTGCAACCGAAGAATCTCCGCGTTGCGATTTCGGGCCTGACGAGCGACCTGATTCATGAACGTGCTTTGCGTAATTCTCATGTGCTTTAGCGGATTTGGCGGGACAGCGAGACGCGTCAACATCCAATCCGATAGCAACAACCTGGGCCGTGTAGGCCCGCCAAATTACGCAGCAAGTCACATGGCTTTCTAGCCGATGGTGGCGAGCAATTCGGTTAGCACGTCGTTCTGTGTGGAGATGTATTGCGCCGCAGCCTGCAAGGAACGTTGGAATTGCAACATGCGTGCTACTTCCTCATTTACATCGACACCAGACGAAGATTCGATTTGCCCTTGAAGAGTTGCTTGCAAATCTGCATTGTTCGTTGCGATCTGTTCTAGGTCGCTGACGTCCAATCCGACGGCCGCAATAATGTCAGTAACATACTGTTCTAATGTTTGTGTTCCGTTAGAGAAGATGCGTTTGTCTCTGACCGCAACCATGCGTTGCAAGTTCGTCGTGTCACTTGGATTTCCAGTCGTTGTTGTGGCGAGCATTGCGGGGTTGGCCAGCAAGGCTTCGTTGACCTCGATGTTCTTTGCGTTGTTTCCTTTGAAGAAGGTATTCAATCCCGTAGCCGCAAGGATTCCCGATGTGTCCGGGTCGCCCACGACGTACGAGCTAAACGAATCACCAGCGTTGACGGATCCGTTCTCAATGCGAATGTAGACGCCGGGCGTAACTTCTAAGGGAGACCCTGGTTCATAGCCAGCACCGACATTCAGCAGCGTCACAAGTTGTCCGTTGCCGTCCAATACTTCCAGTGGAAGCGGGTCGTCAATTCCGATCAGACCGTCGTCTGCGAAACGAAATTCGTATAACTCGTTGCCTGGTTCAGTACGGCGGCCTTCCATCCGCACCTGTGCCGTGCCGGCCATTGAAACGTCGAACGGTTCCTCAGGAACGTTGCCGGTAAAGTCAAAGGTGTAGCCGGCTTCGGCGATGATGCCAAACGTACCGCCGTTGTCGGGGATAAACGCTTCCAGCCCTTCGATTTCCGAGATTAGCGTTCCAAGATCGCGGACCGTCTGAGCACCAGGATTGATCTCGATACGGTGAGCCTTCATCTGGCCAGCTGCATCGGTGACGTTGATGAACAGTTCGCCCGACGTTACAGGCAGAGCCAGGTCGATTTGTGCCATTGGGACATCTAGATTGGCAACTGTCCGCGTACTCGTCAGTTGTGTGATCGAGTCGCGTACGCCGATACCCGCAGCGTGAGCGGTATCGAATTGAGAGACCAGGACCTCGACCATTTCGTCAAGTCGCTGCTGATATCGTCCTACCGAATCATTTCTGGCCGACAGCAATCCGCCCAGTTGGCCGCCGGTTACATGCAGGCCGTCTTCGCAAAGTGGGTGTCGGATTTCTAGTTGGCCGTCACTGTTGATTGCCGCGTGGACGTTCAGGCCGGAATCTGTGATCGGAATTACGCCTCCGATCAACACCTCGAAATCGCCGCCGGCTTTAGTCTGGACTTTGATGTCCACCAGTTTTGCCAATTCTTGCACTGCCAGATCGCGACGATCAATCAAATCCTGCGCGTCTCCTGAATTGGATACGCGCACCAATTCCGCGTTGATCGCAGCAAGCGTGTCGGCGTGGTGCGAGATTTCGTCGACTGTCTCTTGAATTTGCAAGTCAAGTTTCGCGACAGAACCGTCAAGCTTTTCGGAGACTCGACGGATTTCGCTGGCCAAAGAGTCAGCACTTTGAACGACCGTGGTGCGCAGCGCCGAATCATCCGGAAAGGCCGAAAGACGTTCTAGTTCGTTGAAGAATGTCTCGAAACGATCCAGCAGGGATCCATTTCCGGGCGCAAGAATCGCTTCGACCTGTTGCGCGGTTTCCAGGCGAAGGTCTGTGCCGGCGCCATCCGACAAGACGCCCAACATCGAGATCTTTGCGGCCTCGTTTTGCGTGCGTCGAATGACGTCGACGGAAACACCTTGGCCAATGAAGAGCCCGTTGATGTTCACCGACGGGTTTTCTTGGAACAGCGCTTCTCGCCGAGTGTACCCCGGCGTGTTCGCATTGGCGATGTTGTGGGCAACCACACCAAGGGCGGTTTGATTCGCTTGGATGGCGGATATGCCGGCTGAAAAATTGACCATATCTGACCTCTAGGTGTCGGTGTCGACTAATGCTGGTGTGGAAGGCAGCTTCTGCATGCCTTTCCTCGCATAGCCAGTGTTAACAACTTGCATACCAATGATTCGATGG
>CAYQMZ010000012.1:26791-29313 GCA_964418725.1 uncultured Pirellulaceae bacterium | reverse complement strand
AGCGTTCGGCGGTTACCTTCGGGTAACTGTTGACCGTCCTCGCGATGCGTTTTTCTTGTTGCGAATGTCCAGCGTCACTAGCGAATCTGTCGAAGCCAGAACACGGACCATCGCGTTCGTAAGATCAACATTGTCGAGCGTCAATCGCTTGAGGCATTCGCACTTGGAAAGTTGTGTCACCAGCTCTGGAGAAACGGTCTCGTTCCTAAGCTCGATGCGGGATAGCCGCTGTTGAAGTTGCTCAAGTCGTCGTTGAAGAAAAGCGATGCGTCCGATCGTGGATTTCAAGATTGGAGAGACGTCGTTCGGAGTCGGATTGACCCAATGACACGTCCCGCCCAAAGCCTCGATCTGTTTGGCCACACTTCGCTCGCGCTGATAGTTGGACAACGGCTCCGTCAGGTAGACCGATGCGAGAGCAACCAGCAGCGCAACGATGCCCATAGTGCGGAGAGAAAACTGAAAACGCACAGACCTTGTCTTGCCAGTATTCGTTGAGCTAGATGTGCTTTTCATTGCTGTGTGTGTCAGTGGTCGCCTACTGTAGGACCGTTTCTTGATGTTCGCATTGGACTCAGGAGCGGGGCGAATTGCTGACGCGATCATACTGGAAAACAATCGAAACGGCCTAACCAACGGTACCGGGACACAGCTAGACAGGCGAAACCGCCCAGGAAGCAGCGTTTCAGGAAACGTTGAGTCGCTTGGACGGAGGATTTAGAATGGTGGGCCCGCCTCCAGACGCCTCTTGCTAGACGAGTTCCGTTGTGAAACTCCATATTGGATTCATTGCGTTGGTCGTTTCGCTGTTTGCGGTGCCCGTCTATTCAATCGAAGACGATCGTGATCCGCTGACTTTCGAAAAGGATGTGCGTCCGATTCTGAAGGCACAGTGCTTCCATTGCCACGGCGAAGATCAAGAGTTGCATGGAGGGTTGGATCTGCGTCTCGTTCGACTAATGCGAAACGGTGGCGAGTCGGGAGAAGACATTCTGAGCAAGGATCCTGGCACGAGCTATCTATGGCAACGAATCGAATCGGATGAGATGCCGGAAGGTGCCAAGAAGCTAACAGCAACGCAGAAGCAAACAATTCGACGTTGGCTTGAACAAGGCTCACAAACGGCTCGCCCAGAACCTGAAAATGTCGAAGATGCTCGTTTCACGTTGGAGGAGCTCGAGCATTGGGCATACCAGCCGGTGCAAGAAGTCGACGTGCCGACTGTGAAGACCCAGACTTACACGGCGATCGACCACTTCGTCGCTGATCGGCACGCGCCGGCTGGACTTGAATTCTCGCCGGAAGCTGATCGCCACACGCTCATCCGTAGGCTCAGTTTCGACATCACAGGCTTACCGCCCACACCTCGCGAAGTTCAGCAATTCGTCGAAGACTCGCGAGCTGACGCTTACGAGCAACTAGTTGATCGACTATTGGCATCGCCGCAATTCGGAGTTCGTTGGGGGCGACATTGGCTGGACGTTGCAGGCTACGCGGAGACCAATGGCGGGGCCGGCAACGAAACGAAACGTGAGCACGCGTGGCGGTATCGCGATTATGTGATTGACGCATTCAATAACAGCAAGCCAGTCGACCAATTCTTCCAAGAGCAGCTTGCCGGTGATGAGTTGATCGACGGTGACGTTGAAATTTCCAATCCGCGGCATTTGGAGTTGCTGGCCGCAACGGGGTTGTTGCGGATGGGCCCTGACGCAACTCAGACGCGAAACACGCTGGAGAATCGGAACAACGCGGTCGCGGAATCCGTCAAGATTATCAGCACGGCGATGTTGGGAGTCACAGTTGGTTGTGCCCAATGCCATGACCACAAATACGATCCCATCGGTATCGATGATTACTATCGATTTCGAGCGATCTTTGATCCGGCGATCCCATTGGATCGCTGGCAACAACCCAATTCACTGCTTGTCGACTTTACCACCGCCGAAGTTCAACAGGCGGCGGCAGAGATCGAAGCGGAAGCAAAATCGCTGGACGATGATTTGACCAAGCGTCGCAATGAGTTGGCAAAGGAGATTCAAGAACTCAAGTTGGACGACGTCCCTGAGTCAGACCGAAACGCAACTCGCGAGGCCGTGTTAACCGACCCGTCAAAACGAACGGACGAGCAGAAACGTTTGTTGAAGTTATATCCGATGGTCAAGCCTATCGGTCACATCATTGGCTTGCTTGTCGAATATGACTCGGCCGCCTACAGAAAGTTCGAAAAGGAGAAAGAGGCAATCGCCGCAGTGCGGTCGAAGAAGCCTGCATCGACTTTGGTCTGGGCCACGCGGGAACGAAAAGACACCGTTCCTGTCAGCCACGTGTTCTTTCGTGGCAATCCTAACAGCAAGGGAAGTGCGGTACTGCCAGCGGAGCTTAGCGTGCTGCAGCGTCACGGTCGCAGTCGGCAACTCCCAGAGAATTCCTCCGACTTACCAACCACCGGTCGTCGCCTTGCGTACGCCAAGCAGTTGACTGACGGTACGCATCCCCTAACGGCTCGGGTGTTCGTCAAC
>CAYQMZ010000012.1:12128-26781 GCA_964418725.1 uncultured Pirellulaceae bacterium | reverse complement strand
TGGGACGCGGATTGGTCGCGACGCCCAGTGACTTTGGGATTTCGGGCGAGCAACCATCGCATCCGGAACTGTTGGATTGGTTGGCTGCAGATTTCGTCGATCGCGGTTGGGATCAGAAGCAATTGCATCGCACCATCTTGTTGTCTCGGACCTATCGCCAAACTAGCAAGCGATCCGCAAGGTTGGACAGAATTGATCCAGAGAACCGACTGTATGCCCGGATGTCACTGAGGCGTTTGGAGGCTGAGGCTGTCCGGGATGCGATCCTGTTCACGGCCGACGAACTGAGTTCGGAACTTTCTGGGCCCAGCCTTCCGGTAACCGAAAATCCTGAAGGCAAAGTTGTCATCGGCAAACGAAAAATCCGCGATGGTTTGAAAGCCGAGGTCACGGGAGGTCAGTTGGGAGCACGCCGAAGTGTCTTCATTGAAGTCAACCGGCAACTGCCCTTGAATGTGCTGTCGACGTTCGATCAACCAGTCATGACTCCGAATTGCGCAGTGAGGTCCGCTTCGACAGTTGCCCCTCAGTCGCTTTGGTTTCTAAACGACCAGATGATCGTTGATCTGTCCCGACGGCTCGCAGGGAAACTGTTGGACGGCAAGCTGTTGAACGGCAAGCTGACCGATGGCAAGCTCACGGATCAGGAAATGCACGGCGGGAATGGTGCGAACGGAAAGCATGTGAGCGAGGCGTCGTTGCGTTGGCTCTTCGTTTCGTTTTTTGCGAAGCAACCGAGCGAAGAGGAGCTGGCAACGAGTTTCGACTTTCTTGAACAACAAGGCCAGCTTCTAACTAATAGCAATACAGACAGTGGGGATGCAAGCCAGCTCTCATTGGCGACGCTTGTGCAAACGCTGCTGGCGTCTAACCGATTTCTATACATCGATTGATGGGCCAACCGATGCATGACAACAAAGATCGACGACAACTCAGAAGCACAACTTCACCCGGATTGTGCTCACGACGACACGTGATGATGTCGTCGGCTTTCGGATTGGGTTCCGTCGCAGCTGCGATGCTGATGAAAAGCGAGGGCTTCGCCGAATCGAATCCGCCGAAGCCAGAACTCGAGGCTAAGTCTTACGATCTGCTTTCTAAGAGTCCGCCAAAGCCCGCTCAAGCCAAGGCGATGATTTCCATGTTCATGCTGGGCGGGCCCAGCCAGATCGATCTCTTCGATCCCAAGCCGGAACTCACCAAGTGGCACGGCAAGAACTTTCCGGGCGATGTTAAGTTCGACAATGCAGCGCAGGCAAGTTTGGAAGTCATGAAGCCGCTGTGGAAATTTCATCATCGTGGCCAGTGCGGCATGGAATTGTCCGAGTTGCTTCCGCACCTAGGGCAGGTTGCCGACGACATTACACTGATTCGATCGATGCATACGGGCGTCAACAACCATGTTCCCTCTAACTATGCAATGAACTGTGGTGACGACAAAGCTGGTCGGCCTACACTCGGAGCTTGGTTGTTGAAATCCCTCGGCAGCGTGACTCAAGAGTTGCCCGCCTACGTTGCGTTGACGGATCCTCGTGGCCTACCGCTATTGGGCGGTGAAAACTGGAACAACGGCAAGTTACCATCCATTTTCCAAGGCACACTCGTGCGTCCCACGGAGCCCCGGATCTTCAACCTTGACGCGCCGAAAGAATTGAGGGGTAAGCCTCAACAGAATCAGTTGGCTCTCCTGAATAGACTCAACCGCGCGCATTTGAATCAGCATCCTGGCGAGAATGATTTAGAAGCACGGATCGCCAGCTATGAACTGGCGGCGAGAATGCAGCTTGCTGCGAAGGAGGCATTCGATATCTCTCAGGAAACTGCGGCCACGCATAAGATGTACGGTATCGATCAGAAAGTGACCCGTAGTTACGGTACTCGGTGTCTGATCGCGCGGCGTCTCGTAGAACGTGGGGTTCGCTTCGTTCAGATCTTCTGCAACGGGCAAGTCTGGGATCATCACGGCTCGATCGCCACGGCGCTGCCGGATCGATGCCGCGAAGTCGACCGTCCTGCGGCAGCGTTGGTGGCTGACTTAAAGCAACGCGGCCTACTGGATTCAACCATCGTTCATTGGGGTGGCGAGATGGGTCGGTTGCCCGTGATCCAATTTCGCGAGGGACTGTCAAAACGTGACAAGGTAGGTCGCGACCACAATACCTACGGGTTCAGCCAATGGGTTGCTGGTGGCGGATTCAAAGCCGGCTACGTTCACGGCAGTACGGATGACTTTTCGCATTACGCGGTGGAAGGAACCGTGCATCACTATGATTGGCTGGCAACGGTATTGCATCAATTCGGATTAGATCACCGCGAAGTCAAATTCCGAGTGGGACCGCGTGAGATTCAGTTAGTGGAGAGCGAAAACGCACGCGTCATCAGGGAACTGTTGGGTTAGAGTGCGTTTCAAAGCCGCCGAGATATCTGAATCTCTGCTGCTTGATCGACTACTTACGCAGGTATTGAAACTGAGCGAGGAAAAAGTGGAACCAAGCGAACTGGCCACCGATGAACTGTCAACAAAGCCTCGGTTTCGCCTGCGGCAGATGTTGGCATTTGTGGCTTTCGTTTGCGTGATCGCTGCACTCCTGCGTACTCCGTTTCTTCAAACGCGAAACAATCTTGGCCATACGGATTGGTTGCGTGGCTCACCTTTCACGCGTGTCGACCTCAAAGACGGTACGGCACAGGTTGAATTCGAAGGTAAACCGTACGAATTGGTGTCAATCAACGGCAAGACCACCGAGCAGATTCTGGATTCGTCTCGCCGACGATTTGGTTCATCGCTTGGCGAGAAGCGGTTCATTGAAGATCTGCCGGCAGTGCTGGGTGGACTCGGCTTGAATCCCGATGAAACCGCCGTAGACCTAGTGTTGATTGATTCCGATGGCAAGACTGTCGAAATCAAGGACGCTCCAATGACGGAAGCAAACCGTGCACTTGTCTATCGAACGAGTCGTCGGCCAAGAACAGTCGAGCCATATGGCATTGGAAATCGCCTGATACTGGTCTGCATCTTTGTTGCTTTATTCGGAAAACTGCCCTCTCGAGTATTCGGTGCGATCGCAGCGTTTCGGTCGAAACAGACGCAGCAAAGTCGGCCCGAGGTTTAGCAAGTCACGAACGATTCGCACTGAAATGTCAGCTTTCTAGTGTCAATCACTTCTCCGTAGGCGTCGGCCGGCCACGAAAAGTGCCCAACGCCGATCAGCTTCGTCTACTATCATCGAACGTGCACATTACCACCGTCTGCCACTTTTGCGGCAACCGAAATCAGAATCATGTGGCATAAATACTTAAGACTAAATCTACCGAGCTGAGTATCGCACGTGATCGACGAATCCGAAGTTTCCGACCTATTCCAAGAAGCACTGGGCCTAGTGGCCGAGCTTGGTTCGAATGCTCCGGCGGAAGTCGTACCGGTAAGTTTGTCACCGATTATTCATGCCGAAGATGGCAGTTTGCTAAGTGCATTCAATTCCATTGAAAGCGACGCGATTACCTGCCAATTCATTTTGGTTGGACAGCCGGATGTGCTGCAGTCACTGTCACCGATCCTGGTGACTGAGGTCGATGACTGGCTGCGAGAGATCTGCAACCTGGTTGCCGGACAATTGAAGAACAGCCTGGTGACGTTTGGGGTGCACTGCCAAGTTGGGTTGCCGTCTACGGTTTACTACAAAGAGTGGCTCTCGGACCAGCATGAGTGGCGAGCCTTCGAAGTGACGACGAAAGGCGGCTCTTTTCTCGCCGCCGGACAATTCGAGATCAATAGCAAGATGGAAGGATCTATCGGCGTACAAGACCAAGCCCTATCGGCTGGAAGCGTCGTTCTCTATTGAGCGTCGAATAGCTTGACCTTGAGTAGTCAACTCCGCAGCAAGCCAACGAGTAGCGTTTCTCTTTCTGACACCGATGCTGTGGTTTACTGAACGCGTTTGCACTTGCCTGTGAGTGTAGGAGGAAAGGTTGACCGGCCACTGGGTCAGCACTTACGCTGTGCTGAAAACCAGCTTGAATTGCGAGAAGCCGAGAAGCCATGTCCAGAAGACCTGCGATTTGCGTAACCATTCTTGCGAGTCTGATCCTATCCGTCATTTGTTGTGCACCCGACACGGTGCGGGCCAGTGAGCGACCTCGTATCGTTGTTCTTACGGACATCACCAACGAACCGGACGACCAAGAGTCGCTGGTGCGTTTTTTGGTGTACTCCAACGAGTTTGATATCGAGGCTTTGATTGCCACAACCTCCACTTGGCTGCGGAATCGAACCAGTGTCAAAAACATCCGCGAATGCGTCTCGGCTTATGGAAAAGTTCGCGACAATCTGAGCAAGCATGCGGATGGCTATCCGACGCTAGGTCAACTCGAGTCCGTGATCACAGAAGGCTACCCAGCATTTGGGATGCTGGGCGTTGGCCAAGGAAAAGACACGCCAGGTTCGAGGAAGATTATTGAGGTCGTCGACAAGACAGACGATCGGCCATTGTGGGTGACGGCCTGGGGCGGCGCGAATTGTTTGGCGCAGGCTCTTTGGCGAGTAAGAAACGATCGCTCGCGGGAAGAGCTAAGTGAATTCGTCTCGAAGATTCGCGTCTATACGATCAGCGACCAAGATGATTCGGGCCCGTGGATGCGTCGCGAATTCCCGCAACTCTTCTACGTCGTAAGTCCCGGCGGTGAGCGTTCCGCGGAATACTACCAAGCAACTTGGACTGGGATTTCTGGCGACAAGTACTATTTGAATGGTCCGGGGCATCACTTTGAACTGGTGACCAACGATTGGTTACTTCAGAACGTCCGCAACAACCATGGTCCGCTGGGCGCGATGTATCCCAAATGGGAGTACATCATGGAAGGCGATACTCCGTCCTACATGAACTTGATCAACAACGGTCTGGGTAGTCATATCAGCCCAGGCTACGGCGGTTGGGGTGGTCGGTACGCATTCAAGAAAACGTACCAAGACGCCGGAAAGATTTGGCAAAACACTCGTGACCGCGTGCAAACAGCGGACGGTCAAGTTCACATGACGAACACCGCAACGATTTGGCGTTGGCGTGAGGCTTTTCAACATGATTTTGCCGCCCGAATGGACTGGTGTGTAAAGCTGAAGCATGAAGCCAATCACAACCCGGTCGTTGTCGTCGAAGGTGATCGCACAAAGAACGTACTCGTGCGAAAGGTACGACCCGGCGAAGAAATCGAACTCAGTGCGAAGGGAACCAGCGATCCGGATGGTAATGGATTGCGGTATCACTGGTTTCACTATGGCGAAGCCGAACGCGACGTGCTGAACGTCCGAGATCAATGGTCTGCCGAGTTGTCGGGTGCTGACACGGCGAAAGTTACCGTAACGGTACCAGAGAAAGCTCCGCGAGGCACGAATCGATTGCACATCGTCTTGGATGTGACTGACGACGGTACTCCAAGCCTGCACGCCTATCGCCGGGTGGTTTTGGAAATCGGCGACTAGCGAGATTGAGGTGCGGTCGATCGGGCTTGTGGATCGAACGTCGGGTCTAAGCGATCACGTCATGGACCACGTTTCCATGCACGTCGGTTAATCGATAGTCACGACCGCTGTAGCGATAGGTGAGTTGCTCGTGATCGATCCCCATTAGGTGCAAGATCGTCGCGTGGAAGTCGTGAACGTGAACGCGATCTTCAACGGCCGTCAATCCGAACTCATCGGTAGCGCCGTAGCTGAATCCACGTTTAACGCCGCCTCCACACAAGAATGTCGTGAAGCCGTAGTGATCGTGGTCTCGGCCTTTCTTGCCTTCGGACGTCGGTGCACGACCAAACTCGCCGCCCCAGATGACCAACGTCTCATCCAACAAGCCGCGTTGCTTGAGGTCCGTGATCAACGCCGCGATGCCCTGATCACAGGCAACCGCAAGTCGGCGATGACCGTCCACGATGTTGCCGTGACCCGTATCCCAGGCGATGTCGTAGCCATCGATTGAAAGTGAGAGTTGCACCATGCGAACGCCACGTTCGACCAACCGGCGAGCCAGCAGGCAGCCTTTGGCGTATTCGCTGTCGCCGTACATGTCCAATGTCGACTTTGTCTCTTGAGTTGTGTCAAACGCATCCGGTACAGCAAACTGCATGCGGAACGCCATCTCCATCGCCTGAATGCTGGCTTCGAGCTGTGCGTCCTGTTGCTGACGAGCAAGGTCGATGCGATTGAGTTGAGCCATTAAATCGGCCTGCTCGCGCTGACTGGCTCTTGGCAGCCACTGATTCTTCAGGTCGGAAACGATCTGATCCGGCTTCATCGCGTGAATGTTTACATAGGTTCCCGTGTACGCTCCAGGCAGAAACGCATTACCCCAATTGGCCAACTTATTGCGAGGTTGAGCTCGAGGACTCATCGCAATGAAACCGGGCAAGTTTTCGTTCTCCGTACCAAGCCCATACACCAACCACGACCCCATGCTGGGGCGACTGGGCTGCAGATGTCCGGCGTTCATCATCATCATTGCACCGGCATGTTCCGGGATGTCCGTATGCATCGAATGGATGAAACACACGTCGTCGACCAGTTGTGCCGTGTACGGAAAAATCTCGCTTACCCATTTGCCACTTTGTCCGTACTGCTTGAACGTGTACGGCGAGGGCATCAATCCCATCTTTGTGTTTCGAAGTGATTTTCGATCAACTAAATTTGGACGCTCGCCGGCGTTCTTCAACAGATTGGGTTGCTTGTAGTCGAACGTGTCGACTTGCGAAGGTCCGCCGGGCATAAACAGCTGAATGATCCGTTTCGCTTTGGGCGCGAAGTGAGGCGGCTTGGGTGTCAACGGCGATGCGATATCCAACCTGTCCGCGTGAGCTTTCTGCAGCAAACCTGCCTGCGACATCACGCCAGCCAAGCCAAGCTGTCCGAAACCGGCTCCCATCTGTCGCAAGGCATCCCGTCGGGATACCGGCGAAGTAAGACGATGTTGCGTTGGATTCATTTGATTTGCTCTCCAAGTTTGGTTCGTTGGTTCGTTCGATGAGCCCCCAGTCCTTCGTTCGTGACTAATGCAGCGTTCTCAACGAATTGCCATCACCTCACATACATGAATTCGTTCGCACCCAACAAAGTTTGGGCGTACTGTTCCCAGGCAGGTAACTTTGTTTGATTTTGGGATTTGATGCTTAGGAATCGCATTCCAAGTCGCAGTTCAGCCGGTTCGACGGCTCGCCCGTATAGCAACTGATAGGCAGTTTCAATTCGTTGCTGATCGTCACTGGCCATCGCGTGCAGTCGGTTCACGAGTGCCCCCGCCCGATCGACCATGAACTGGCTGTTGAGCAGAAAGAGATACTGCTGTGGGACGATGCTGTTGGGACGCTTTGTCACCGTCGCCCGCATCAAGGGAAAGTCAAATCGGCGCAGAAAAGCGTCCGATGCGAAAACGTCGCCGTTACGACTGACTTTGGCGTAGACCGTGCGTCGCCGCGATCTTTCGATGTTTTCGACCGGCGGGCCGCCGAGCTCCGGTTCCAACTCTCCGGTAACACACAAAATCGAATCACGCCACGCCTCGATATCCATGCGGCGTGGATTCATTCTCCACAACCAACGATTGCCGCCATCTAGCTGATGGGGTGTCTCGCGGAAACTACTGCTCTGCTGGTACGTTTCCGAAAGCATGATTTGACGATGTAGCTGTTTCAGGGACCAACCGTTTTCTACGAACTCTGTTGCCAGCCAATCCAGCAGTTTCGGATGGGTTGGTTTCTCACCAAGGGTTCCAAAGTTGCTGGGTGTGCGGACAATTCCTTGTCCAAAGTGGTGCAGCCAAATTCGATTCACGAATACGCGAGCCGTCAGCGGATTGCTGGGAGCAACGATTTCAGTGGCCAATTCGCGACGGCCGCTTCCGGTCGAGTAAACCTCTGGATTCTCGCCGGCAAGGATACGGAAGAAGCGGCGAGGAGCAAGTTTACCGTTGCGTCGCAGGTTGCCACGAATCGCGACGTGCATGTCCGAATCGCCCGTATCGTGTAGCGCATGGGCTGTGTCAAAACTGGGTGGCGCGTCGGCCTTCAATTCCTGGAGAACGTTCTCCCAACGATCTAGCTGTGTTTGCTCTTCGTCGTTGGCGTCGCGTTTTTCTTTCTTCAGCTTCCGCCGGAAATCACGCACCTTTTTATTCAGCGCGTCGACTTCCTTTCGGTGTTTCGTATACCGCTGTACCACCTCGTCTTCGGCCAGCGGAACGTTGTGGACGTTGGAGTTGTTGAAGACGCCGGCCAGTGAATAGTAATCTATCTGCGGGATCGGATCGAATTTATGATCATGGCATCGAGCACACGAGCCCGTAATTCCCAAGAGACCTCGAGTCAGTGTGTCCATGCGATCGTCGAGCGTTTCGCCCTTCGCCTGCGCGACACTGTCGGGGTCGCCACCATCAGAGCGATACGTTGGACCCACGGCAAAGAAGCCGGTCGCCACCGCGTCGTTGTAGTCTCCCAACAAATCACCGGCGATCTGCAACTCTAGAAAACGGTCAATGGGCATGTCCGAGTTCATAGCGTCGATAACCCAATCGCGATAACGCCATGCCGCGTCCAGAGCAGCGTTGTCCAGGAAACCACCGCGACCGTCGCTGTATCGAGCCACATCCAACCAATGCCGCGCCCAACGTTGGCCGTAAAGGGGCGACTGCAGGAGAGCGTCCACCAAATCTGCGACGGCCATCTGGCGATCTCGCGAAGCGGCATCGACGAAGTCGGAAGCTTGCGTCGGTGTCGGAACCACTCCGATCAGATCAACGTAAATCCGTCGGGCTAGAATGTGAAGTTCGGCTGGCGGGCTGCGATCGAGTTTGGCCCGCTTGAGCCGCGCGTCCACAAAACAATCGATCGGATTGCTTACGTCGCCATTGTTTGGCGCTGGCACGTTGGGTTTGGAGTAAGATTTCCATGCCCAATGACTGGCCTTTGCTGCCTTCCAGTCGATCTCCTTCGACGTTGCTGGTAGCGATACGGAAGTGGATGTCACCGTAGGCCAGGGGGCTCCCATTTCGACCCACTTGGCGAGCGTACCAATCTGCGCGTCCGAGAGTTTCTTGTTCGGCGGCATCTCGACCGTCTCGTAACGAACGGCCGCGATCAGTTCACTCTCCTTGGGGTTTCCAACGACAATCGAGGGTCCCGATTCGCCGCCCTTTAAGATGCCTTCGCGACTGTCGACATAGAGTGCTGCCTTCAATTCCTTCGCATCAGTACTGTGACAGTCATAGCAATGTGCGACCAGCAGCGGTCGGACTTTGGACTCAAAGAATTCGATTTGCTCGGCTGGAAAAGTTACCGGTTCAGCGCCATGCGCAGAAATGGCAATCCGCAAAACGAAGAACAGTAAGATGAGTCTCGGCACACTTTGACTCCGCAGGAGGGATCCCAATTGTAACAAGCTAGACGCGTGATTCCCAACACTGACGTGTGCGATTCGTCGTCCGATTTAATCGACAAAATAGTTCGGATAGTGCAACTCCAGTCGCTTCTTGCTGGGACCGGATTCATTGAAGCAGGCCTCAATCTCGGATTTGAGTTTGGCCAAGTTGTTCGCATCCAACAACGGATCGTTGGTCTGCCGCCGCCACGCCATCAATCGCGAGCTGAGTTTTTTCTTAACGGCTAGATATCGTTTGTCTTCTGCGAGGTTGCGGAACTCAAAAGGATCCGCCTGCAAGTCATACAGCTCGAATTCAGGCGGCGTTTCCATACGCTTGTACGCGGCCTGAATCTCCTGCGGCGCCGTGGTAATTGTGGCTGGTAGGCCGGCAAAGAATCGCTTCATCGTGAAAGCGTAGCCTGGATTCACGGTGTTCGGCATCAAGTTTTGAATCAACTTGTACCTAGAGTTTCGAATCGTGCGTTGCGGATAGAAGTTGTGAGCCGAGTGTAGGTGATACTCTGTGAACAGATATTCGCGCCACGCGTGTTGTTCGACACCTTGCAGAAGCGGCAATAGGGAGCGACCGGGCAGACCGTCGACGGGCGGGGTTCCGGTCACATCAAGCAAAGTTGGGAAGATGTCGAGCGTCGAAACAAGGTTTTCGCAAACGTGATCGACTTTCGAATTCTTCGGCCAACGAACGATCATCGGAACTCGCACTCCACCTTCGTACGATGTACGCTTGCCTCGCAATAGATCTGCACCGTGGTCGCCAATGTAGATAACCAAGGTGTTGTCTGCTTTTCCTGTTGCCTCAAGCGTCGATAACAAATCGCCAATCAATGCGTCGAGTCGCTCCATGCAGTTGTAGTAGCTCGCGGTATCTGCACGCAATTGCGGCGAGTCTAAACCAAAGTAGGCGAGCGGTTTTACGTCATCCGCGGTTAGCAACTGATTGGGAAGACCTTCTACTTGATCTAAAAATGGTCGGTGTGCGTCCGGATAATTCACACTCAAGAAGAATGGGCCCTTTGCTTCCATGAACGGCTTCGCGACCTTCGCGTAGTCGCTAAGGTTTTTGCGACCAAAGTTCGCCGACGAAATCTTGTGCATATCAAACGGAAACGCACTGGCCGGATTGACGTGCAGCTTGCCAATGAGACCTGTGCGATAGCCTGATTGCTTCAGGCTGCGAACCATGTTCGGCGTATCTTCGCGATACATGCGAAACTTCCACGTTGCCAAGCCGATTTGGCCGTTTTGATGTGGAAAGAGCCCCGTCAGAAACGCGGCACGGGACTGACTGCAACCGGCTTGGGGAACGTAGGCGTTATGAAACCGAACCCCGTCTTTGGCAAGTTGATCGAGTACAGGCGTACGAACATATGGATCGCCATAGCAACCAAGTTCCGGACCGTTGTCCTCGGAAACAATGAGCAGAATGTTCGGACGATCGTCGTCCGGTGACTCTGCACCCAGCGCCGCAGTAGCCTTCGCGAGGAACAGTGAAAACGCGAAGACAATGGTCCACAGTATTCGCGTGTACGTCGTATTCATGGCTGTCCGTTGTATTCGGGGTTGGGTCTCATGGGATCTGCTCCCACATCCGTACGCCATTGCTTAAGCCTCTCATGCAATTGAGCCAGCTTCTTCGGTTCACGTTCCGACAGGTCGTTCGTCTCGCCCAGATCATTGGCCAAGTTGTAGAGTGACAACTTGCCCGTCTCGTAAGCTTCAATCAACTTCCAATCCCCGGCTCGAACGACACCGGAAGGGAAGCTTTGCGGATGCTGGTTGTAATGTGGGTAGTGCCAAAAGATCGCGTCGCGATCAAGCGTTCCACCCCGTAGCGCTGGCGTCAGATCTTTGCCATCCATGTGTTGATATGGACGCGCCGGTTGACCGGTTGCGGCGAGGATCGTGGGGTATAGGTCCGTGCTGATGGCGGGCTCGCTTGACACGGTTCCAGCTTTTGCAAGGCCGGGCCACTTGATGATCAGCGGAACGCGAATGCCACCTTCGTAATTTGAGCCTTTGTTGGCCCGCAGCGGAGCATTGTTTGTGGCTTTGGCGAAACCGCCATTGTCGCTGGTGAAGATGACTAGCGTTCGTTGATCCAACTCAAGGTCTCGCAGTTGCTGCATGATGCGACCAACGCCATCGTCAACGCTTTCGACCATCGCGGCATAAGCTGCTTTGCCTTGCGGATCGGGGATGTTTGCGGATTCGTACTTGCGAACCTTTTCTGGCTTGCCCTGCAGCGGTGTGTGGACCGCGTAGTGAGAAAGCATTAGGAAAAACGGCTTTGACTGGCTCTTCGCAATAAATTGCGTCGCCTCGTCAGCCAACCGATCGACCAAGTAGTCACCTTCCTTACCGTCTAGCGGTGACTCCTTGTAAAGCCGTTTGCCAGTCGTCGGAATGCGCCAACTGCCTTCGAACGGATAGAAATAACTACCAGGTGCGCCATAGTCTCTGCCGGCAACGTTCACATCAAAGCCCTGGTGCTCCGGGTAGTAATAGGTCTCTGTACCCAGGTGCCACTTGCCCATGAAAGCCGTGCGGTAACCGGCGTCGCGCAAAGCCTCGGCAATTGTGAACTCTTCCAACGCCAGGTTTGAAACGTAGCGGCCTTCTCGCAATTTGTTCTTGGTCCGACTCCAACGCCCGGACGGAAGCCATTGTGTTAGCAGCAACCGAGCCGGATATTTGCCGGTCATGATCGCAGCACGTGTGGGCGAGCAGACATTGCACGCGGCGTAGCCGTCAGTGAATCGCATGCCTTCACTCGCGAGGCGATCAATGTTTGGTGTTTGATAGTATGTGCTGCCGTAGCATCCAAGATCTTTCCAGCCAAGGTCATCGACCAGGATCAAGACGCAATTCATTGGCAATGTGTTCTCAGCCGCGACGATCGGCCCTGAGGTCAATAGGCAAACGATCGCAAGGATCGTACTTACCAACAGTGACTTGCTGCTGGGCAGTCGCGTGGAGAACTTTCGATGCAGAGGTATCCAACTTTCCTTCACGGTGTTTTCCCTTGTATTGCGTGGCCAGTTTTCTTATTGGTCCAAGTGAAAGTAGTCGGATCGAATTCGAACGACTTCTTTGGAAGCGCCGGTGTGGCCCATTTGCTCGTTGCTAATGAAGCCAATCGCGCCTTCTCTTCTGCGAAGCGTTCATTGGATGCTAGGTTCGTCCACTCGTAGGCATCCACGTCATGGTCGTACAGTTCTTCGCCGCCATCGTTGTAGTGAATGTATCGAAAACGCTTACTTCTCACCGCTACGTTTCCGCGTTGGTATTCGATAATGGCCGAGTGTGACCAAGGTGCGTTGGGATTGCGCAGGAGCGGCACCAGGGACCGACCGTCTAGTCTTCCGGGATCGCGAAGTTCCGCCAATTGATTCAGTGTCGGATACAGGTCTAGCAGACTTACGGGACGATCGCAGATCGCAGGTTTGTATCCAGGCGCAGAAATGATCAAGGGAACTCGCGTCGCCTCTTCCCATAGCGTCGACTTGTGCCAATGCTGCTTCTCGCCGAGATGCCAACCGTGGTCGGACCAGAGCACGACGATCGTATTGGCTGCGTCCGGGTTCTTGTCTAGTGCATCCAATACACGACCGATGCGTGCGTCCACGCAGGTGATGCTGGCTAGATAGGCCCTTACGGCATGCTTCCATTTGTTCGCATCGCGGATCAGTTCGAAATCTCTCTGCCTCGCTTTTGCCAGTTTCCGTCCAACCGCAGGCAAGTCGTCACGATCTTGTTTAAGAGTCTTAGGCAAGATGACTTCGTCCAGCGGGTACCGGTCGAAAAAACGCTTTGGAACATACCAGGGCAGATGCGGTCGGAAGAAGCCGCAAGCTAAGAAAAATGGCCTGCCCTTTTGTGCTTTGTCAGCTTCTTGTTTCGGATCTCCGTTTACGCCTTCGCCTTCTAAGAATCGAACGACATAGTCCAGTGTCGCTTCATCGTCATATCGGTCTTCTGAGATATCGAGCGGTCCCCAATCGTTTTCGTGGCCAAGGCCCGCGACGCCACTAAACGGGAAGCCGTCGGGGTACGGTCCATGTTTTGACCATGGGTAGTTCAACCGATTGCCACGGTACCAAGGATCTTCGCGAAATCGGATCGGGTGGAATTCGTCCCATTGATTGGGCGGATGATTGCCGGCCGTATGATGAAAGATCTTTCCCGCGCCGGTCACGTGATATCCATGTCGGCGGAACTGAGCTGGAATCGTAACGACATCGGGAAGGTTCGGCAGCCACCAATGTCCGTTGTCGTAAAGACCGGTCGTCGACGGGAGAAGCCCTGTTAGCAACGCTGCTCGAGAGGGAGCGCATTTTGGTGAAACGCAGTGTGCGTTCGTGAATAGCGTACCTCGGCGGGCCAAGCGATCGATGTTGGGCGTCTTTACATTTCCCTCGTAGCCTCCCAAGCAGTTCACCCAGTCCTTCATGTCATCGACGGCGATAAACAGAACGTTGGGACGCGGTGGATTGTTTTCGGTTGCTGCGGAGGGATCGGCTGCAGCGACGGATCCGATGTGCAGACCAATCAGAAGTCCTAAGTAGGCAGCGATCCGAAGTGGATAGCGAAGGCTAACCAATGTCAGTTTCATTCGGTTGGCTCCAATTTCGGCAGCGACTCACGCCAACCGTCTGACAGGATGCGAGCCAGACGTCGAACGGTAGCTTGCCTATCTGCGAACCCCGCCACGTTGCGCTGTTCATGCGGATCGGATTTCAGTTCGTACAATTCGCTTGCTGCAATTTGCTGCGTTTCGTTGTCTCGCCATTCGACATAGCGATGCTGATCGGTGCGCACGGCGTAGCCCATGATGTCTCCGTCGGCCGAGTGACGATGAGAATTCCGCGAACGTGGGTACTGACTGAACGCGGCTCGTTTCCATGGGCGATCAGGTTTTCGAAGTAGCGGCACAGTGCTTGTGCCTTCGGCAGCAATAGTCACCGGCAAGCCACACAACTCAGCGAGCGTCGGATACACATCGACCAGTTCGACCAACGCGTTGGTTCTTTTCGCTTGGTCTGTCCAGCCGGGAGCGGCGATGATTAATGGGACTCGTGTTGAAAGCTCGTAGTTGTTGGCCTTTGTCCACAGTCCCTGTTCGCCGAGGTGATACCCATGATCGCCCCAGAGTACGACGATGGTATGGTCAGCGAGATCCAGTTCCTGCAGCTTGGCCAATAGCCGGCCAACGAGAGCATCAACGTAGCTGACGCA
>CAYQMZ010000012.1:6917-12118 GCA_964418725.1 uncultured Pirellulaceae bacterium | reverse complement strand
ATGCCAATCTTGTGCGATTCTTGTCGCAACAGACGCAGCATGCGGTTGGCAGTTTGTGCCATGCAACGATCCAGAATGGGGCTGTGGCAGTCGAGAACGGTCTTGAGAAACTTGCGAGTGAAGGAGTCGCCCACGCGATCGTTGCGCTTGGGGATGTCTCGATAGCCTTCCAGTTCACGCCAACTTCGCGTCGCCAGTTCGGGAGCATCCGTTGGATAGTCACCGCTGCGGGGCAGAGGAATCTGATCTCGCTTGTACAAGTCCCAGTATTTTTGCGGAGCACAAAACGGCAGGTGCGGCTTGCGAAATCCAACGGCGAGGAAGAACTTGCGATCTTTCAGGTCCGCCAGAGTTTCTAACGCAGCATTGCAAACGATTCCGTCAATGTAGTGATCGTCGGCAACTGCTGCAGCTTCGGCAGCCGATCGTTTTAGTCCTTTGCCGGCCAAGTTTTTTGGCAGTGCGTATCGCAACTTTGGATCACGCACGTAATCGAATTGCGGCGGCACTGTCCAGGACGGCGGGTCTTTGGAAGGCTTCCCGCTACCGTGATAGATCTTTCCAATCGACTGCGTGTGGTAGCCGTGTTGCTTGAAGAGTTGAGGCAGCGTTACTGTCTGTGGAACGGCCTTTCGAAAGTGAGTCTTTAGATCCCAAACGCGGATCGTATCGGGTCGCAATCCCGTCATGATCGACAAGCGAGACGGACTGCAAACCGCTTGTTGGCAGTAGGCCCGCTCAAAAACGATTCCTCGTCTCGATAGCCGATCGATGTTGGGAGATCTCGCCACACGATCACCATAACAGCCCAACGCCGGCCGCAGATCATCAATCGCGATAAACAAGATGTTGGCCGGTTTGGCCTGCACCGTCGTCACGGCGATCAATAGAACAACTAGCAGCAGAATCGACTTCATATCCGGCTCAAACGCTGCCCACTCATAAGGCTCGCTTCAATAGATTCACGTGGGCGACTGAGTTCGCTGGACCGCTAGCAAACAATACTTCTCATGCGTCGTTGGCCCAACATGGCAGTGCGAAGTCTACCAGTTGCGAGAGTCGATTTCTAATTCTTACTAGTGGTGTCAATCTGCATCTCAAGCGAACAGCCACGATTCGTTTGCCGTATTGAGTGTGGTCAGAGGATTGCTACTGGCTTCTGGTTCTCTTGGTATCAGAGCGGTAGCCCACTGACGACCGTAGCTGCCAATAGGCCAACGACAAGAACAATTACGGTGAATACGCCAGTGCCGAATGTAATCGCGATTTTTCGCGTGACTGATTCTGGGCCTATCCAGATGGTCGTGAGTGAAATCAAAGGCGACAACACCATTGGCGCCATGACGAATACTGCGCCGGTCACTTGAACGAGCGTCGGGTTGCCGGCCATGGAAGTGCTTAATATGGCACCAACGAAATTCCCAATGGCTGGGAGAAAAATGGCAAACAACCAGATAGCGATTCGCTGTTTGCTCCAGTCTGCGTCTTTGTCCTTACGGATGTCAGATCGCTGAGAGGCGTCGGGGGATTGGAACGGATTGGCGGTCATTAGTACGTTCGTCTTTGCCTGACAGTTGATTGACGACCAATAGCAGGGCTAGTTGGCAGGTGTCCTCGCGACCGCAAACAAGTCGATCTCTATTGTCGTAAATCCGGAGCAATCGTCGCAACAGTTCGCATTTCACAAGTTTGCCCATCGCCTCGTATTCTCGGCACAGCCCAGGTCAGCTACGTTGGGTGGAATCTATTTGCACGGAGTTATCGATGGCACGCCGCAAGACGCAACGAAAGAATAAAAAGAGCTCAACGTTGACGCAAACGACTGAGCAAATCGTAAGGTCTCTTGCGGAACGCATTGGACTAGCAGAGGACGAAATAAGCCCAACAACGGTCTTGCAGAGGATCGAGGAACTGCAATCCGCTGGCGAAATCCCCAAGCTTTCTGAGGCGTCGCAGCTGTCTCCAGCACTCATCCCCAAGGTGACTCAGTTCAATCAGGGGTGTGATGAGGCGGACTGGACCGGTGGAATCCAGTTCATCAATTCCGAGCTCTCGCCGGCATTAAGCCGACGCGCGGATTCCCTAAGAGTTTCGTTCTTGGAAGTGAGTGAAAACGAGCACGTCATGGCTCGCGTGCGTGATGGCGACGATGTGCACATCGCCGGTGTATTCTGCAATGCAGAGCAAAAGGTCATCAATTTCGTTTGCGACTGCTCTGTCAACCACCAAGTGTGTGCCCACGCCGGGGCCGTTGCGAGTCTCGTATTGGAAGAAATGAAGCTTCGTGACTCGAAGATTCGCAAAGAGATTGTCGAAAAGCTTGGGTTGGTCGAAGATCTCTCCTCGTTGCCCGGCGCGAAGACTTTGATGAAACTCGTTGCGATTCTCAAGGTTGGCGATAGTGACCAGCAGGAAGAACCGTTCGAGATCGCTCAGACTAAGCAACGAGTGCTTTGGCGAATTGCCAATGATTATGGCAGCTTCGTCATCACGCCGGTCGTTCAGCAACGCAAGAAGAGCGGTAAGGGCTGGACTAAAGGGCGGGAGATGATGGCAGAAACGCTGAAGCATGGAGGATACTTGTTGAGCACGGTCGATCACAAAGTGCTCGAGACTATGGATCGTTCCTACTATGGCTACCAGGTTGAGACGTTTCCTGCACTTCTGCAGCTGGTTGGCCATGATGCTGTCGAGTACCGCGGCAAGCCGGCCACTGTAACACGCAAGCCTTTTGAACTTGTTGTGTGCTGGTCAGAGGATCAGCGTGAGCTGGAAGTCCGGATCGAACCCGACTGTGACCAACTCAGTGTGGACGACGACGGAATTGTTGCTTTGAAGCGAAATACGTTCACTGTTATTGAAATCCCCGACAAACTATCGAGCATTGCGTTTGCGGCCTCAAGTGGTGACTTGAGCGTCCCGGCGGATCGCGCGGACGAATTGCTGGACCGGATGCAGAAGCTCTCGCGGACAGTTTCCGTGCAACTGCCGAAAGACGCCTTCGCGAAATCAAAAACAATCAAGGTCGACCCAGTATTGCGAATCAAATCTTTCAAGAGTGGTGAGCTGCGGTGTGGGCTGCGGGTGCGCGATGGCGATCGGTTGCACCAACCGGGACAAGGACAACTTGTCCGTTATCAAAAGTCCAAACGCGAACTGATCCGGCACACCAGGAACGGCAGTTCGGAAATCGAAGCCTGCGGTGCAATTCGCGACGCGTTGAACTTTCCCAGCCACAGCATGCTTTCCGAGTGGGACTGGCAGTTTCGAGACTTCGAAGAATCGCTGAATTTGCTGGAGCGTCTTGGGACATTGGGCGACGAACTGGGGATCGAAGCCCTATGGGATGAAGACTCCGTCAAACCAGTCAGCATCATGGGCGCGATCACGGCGAACAACGTGCGTGTCGACGTCCAAAGAAAGAAGGACTGGTTCGGCATCGAAGGCGGCGTGCAATTGGGCGGGCAAACGTTCACACTGCCGGAACTGCTATCCGCAATGGACACCGAACCTGCCAAAGGTTTCACCGAATTGCGACCCGGTATGTGGGCCAAAGTCAGCGAGCGTTTGCGAAAGCGGTTGCTTGAGTTGCGCGACGCGGCTCATGCGAATCGATCCAAGCTTGAACTGGATATCACGGCAATGCCAGTGATTCAATCGCTTCGTGAAAGCGAATTGGATATCACCGCTTCGAAGGAGTGGGATGAGTCCGTCAGGCGGATGACGAAGGCGCAAAAGATCTGCCCCAAACCATCCAAGAAATTCAAAGCTACGCTGCGTGACTATCAGTTGGACGGCTATCGCTGGATGCGTCGGTTGGCCGAATGGGGCGTTGGGGCATGCTTGGCGGACGACATGGGGTTGGGGAAAACCGTACAGACACTGGCTGTCCTCGTCGATCGGGCGAAGAAGGGCCCGACGCTTGTAGTAGCACCAACGTCGGTCGGCTTCAACTGGCATCGTGAAACGGAAAAATTTGCTCCCTCGCTAAAGCCACACCTGTATCGTGAAACGGAACGCACTAGTTTCCTCGAATCGGTTGGCACAGGCGACGTAGTAATTTGCAGCTACGGCTTGGCGCTTCGCGATGCTGCGGGGCTGGCAAAGGTCAAATGGGGCACGCTCGTTTTGGACGAAGCCCAATTCATCAAGAACTCTCGTAGCAAAACCGCTCTAGCAATCCGTACGTTCGAAGCGGACTGGAAACTAGCGCTCACGGGGACTCCCATCGAAAACCACTTGGGCGAACTATGGAGTCTGTTTCGATCGATCTCGCCGGGACTATTTGGCAGCTGGGAACAATTTCGCAAACGGTTTGCCACACCAATTGAAAAGCAAGACAACCAAAGTCGTCGTCAGGCACTTTCGCGACTGATAACGCCCTTCATTTTGCGACGCACGAAAGGCGAAGTGCTTAAGGACTTGCCCGAGCGAACTGAGATCAACTTGCACGTCGATCTTACTGAAGGCGAGCGAGCTCGCTATGACGAAATGCGGCTGGCGGCCATCGGCGAATTGGATCAAATCGTCGGTCTTCCGGATACGCAGGATCAACGCTTCCGCATTCTCGCGATCCTCACTCGGCTGCGGCAGATGGCTTGTCACGTCGGAATGGTGGACGAAGCTTGGGACGGCGAATCCGCCAAGCTCAAGTTGCTGGTCGAAAAGATAGTTGAGCTCAAGGAAGAAGGTCATCGCGTATTGATCTTCAGCCAATTCACGAAATACTTAGCACTGATTCGCAAGTCGCTCGCCGCCGAAGACGTCAGCATGGAGTATCTAGACGGCAAGACGCCTGCGAAGACACGTCAAGAGCGCGTCGATCGTTTCCAGGAAGGCGACACCGACGCGTTTTTGATTTCGTTGAAGGCTGGCGGGACGGGCCTGAATTTGACCGCGGCGGACTACGTAATTCACATGGACCCCTGGTGGAATCCAGCAGTCGAAGACCAGGCAACCGACCGGGCTTACCGCATTGGCCAGACGAAGGGTGTTGTCGTGCACCGACTAATCACCGAGGGCACGGTCGAGGACCGCGTCGCTGACCTGCTGCGAGCCAAACGAGCGCTGGCGGCCTCGATCACCAGCGGCGGCGAAAGTTGGATTGGCGAACTCGACGACGACGACCTGGCCGAGCTCGTGGAATTGTCGGTGAACTAACGATGGCTCGAACGCAGACATTCGGAGCGACCTGGTGGGGC
>CAYQMZ010000012.1:6407-6907 GCA_964418725.1 uncultured Pirellulaceae bacterium | reverse complement strand
GAGCCACGTGATCCACTACGACCGTTGGTGGAACCCAGCGGTCGAAGACCAAGCAACCGACCGATCGCACCGCATCGGGCAAACGAAACCAGTGATCGTCTATCGAATTATCGCGCGTGACACGGTCGAGGATCAGATCTTGTCGCTACACGCCGACAAACGGAACCTGGTATCCGGCATCATGGAAGGCACACAGAAGGCCGGAAAGCTATCCACAACGGAGTTGGTCGATTTGATCCGCAGTGAATAGTACCGATCACGCTCCGCGTGATGCACCAAGACTTGCCTTATAAAGGCCGAAGCAAGCCCATGCGGCGAAGAGTCCCAAGCTGAAGGATCGGTTGGGCGCAGAGCATGCCCATGATTAATCGGGAATGCTGTTAGCGTTCGTATCTGTTTAAGCCGCTTCGGCTACGAACGCTAACAGCCTTCCCCGCATGGGCAACCCGACACGATGAACATGCATGCTCCATCTGTGCGAACCCCTCAAAGGTGGCGGT
>CAYQMZ010000012.1:0-6397 GCA_964418725.1 uncultured Pirellulaceae bacterium | reverse complement strand
TCGCACACCCCGGCGGGTGTCGCTCGGGGTGGGGCCCGGCCGCCGGGGGGGGGGCCCCACTACTTTGTCGGCAAACTCCAGAACACAAAACTGTGATGTTGTTGCGGCAAGCCTAGGACGCACGGAACGGATCGCGTTGGAAGCACTATGCGATGCCGATAGAGAAGTAATTCCAGGGTGCGAATCAATTGCCGCTGATGACCGTGGAGAGCAACGTCGAATAGCCCGAGCAGGACTTGAACCCGCGACCAATCGATTATGAGTCGACTGCTCTAACCAACTGAGCTATCGGGCCATTCGGCGCCGCTGTCTTGACAAAGTCTACGGAGATCTGCGGTGTGTCTCAATGGGTAGATTTTGGCGTGCTGGACCTCGTCAACAAGGCGTTTGCTCCCAGACGCGTGGCTAGGAATTTCGCATGCGTTTGCGCTGATGAGTATTCGGATTGCGAGGCTTGGGCCTGCGGTGACGCGTTGTTGATGCCATGCTGTGCGAGGTTTTGGTCACCCGGCACGCTGCCGAACTGAACCGGCGCAGCCTACGTAACTAGGACGTCGCTATGCGATGTCGGTGACGCATGGAAACATCTAGGCGACGTCCAGGAACATTGCACCCAAGCCGTACAGCATTCACAACGTGCCAGCTGGCAGCAAGCAAACGTTACAGAGAAAGCTGATCCACTTCGCCGATCGGCGAAGGAAAAAGAAGTACACCCGCAGGGATTCGAACCCCGACTGTTGGTTCCGAAGACCAAAGTGCTATCCATTACACTACGGGTGCGAGTCCAGGAATAACGATGTCCACACCAAGAATTGGGCGATCAACGATGATTCTCTGACACTCCCTAAAATGTACACAGATTTCCGTCGTTGTGGCAACCAGTCCAAGGGGCACTCCGGCTAAAATGAACTCGAACACGGAGAAGGCACCCTAATCGCTAGGCCTGATGCAGCATCACTCGACAGAATCACCCGATAGTACTGTTATTTCCGACATCCGAGACCTGCGGCAACGCGTCCTGCGGGAGGTTTCGCGTGTGGTGGTTGGCCTGGATCACGTCGCCGACCAGCTTCTCGTAGCCATGGTGGCTGGCGGACATGTCCTCATGGAGGGTGTACCGGGAACCGCTAAGACTACCTTATGTAAGACGTTCGCCCGACTTCTGGGCGTCGACTTTCAACGCATTCAGTTTACGCCCGATCTGTTGCCCGGTGATGTCACAGGTACTTACGTTTTCGATCGGAAGACCAGCGAATTCGTGCTTCGGAAGGGGCCGATTTTTTGCCAGATGCTGTTGGCGGATGAGCTGAACCGAGCCCCTGCGAAGACGCAATCCGCCTTGCTCGAGGCGATGCAGGAGCGGCAGGTAACGATCGAAGGCACCACGCTGCAGTTGCCGCAACCGTTCTTGGTCCTCGCAACCCAAAATCCAATTGAACAGGAGGGTGTCTATCGATTGCCGGAAGCCCAGCTTGACCGATTCTTGGTTCGCGTTGACGTAGGTTATCCGCGTCGCGAAGACGAAATCAACATGCTGGATATTCACAGCAGCCCCGTTGGAGAAATCAACAAAGTCACATCGCCGGAACAAGTTTTGGAGATGCAGAAGCAACTTCCTAAGATCCATGTCGCCGACGAACTCAAGGAATACATCATCGACTTAGCGAGACGGACGCGTGAGCATCCTGATGTTGCGCTAGGAGCCAGCCCACGTGCGGCGCTGTATTTGATGCACGCTTCCCGGGCACGCGCGATGCTGGATGGCAGAAACTACGCCACGCATGAGGATATTCAGGCAATGTCCGCTGGCGTGTTGGGGCACCGATTGATTCTGCGGCCCGAAGCTGAAATCGAAGGTCGCCAAGTCAATGATGTGATCGCGGAAGTCTCATCCAAAGTTCCCGTCAATGACACGAACCAACCATGAGTGTTACGGGGAGAGCTCGCTGGATCATCGCACTATGTATTGCTGCGGCGCTCTTCGCTTTGCTGAGGCAGCACATCCTGCTGTTTCGTTTCGCTCTCACGGTACTCATTTGGATTTGCTTCGAAGGCTTCGCATTTCGCTATCGATGTGACGTCTACCTAAATAAGCTTCAAGCGGATCGCGTTGTGCGCGACCGACAAGGAGCCGCGCGTGTGTTGTGGGCTACCCGTCCTGCGTCGGTGACCACGAAGCTAACGTACCGTCGTGGGTGGCTCGGTTGGTTTGCGCCAGACTTCGCTTGCCTGCCTGCGATTCGCGCGACGGTACACGATCTGTTGCCTACCGGTGCGGAATTAGTCAGAGGTAGTAACGGCTGTGCGTTGTCGCTTGGAGACGAGTCCGATGCCACGCTGCATTTTTCGGTAAAAACAGATGCTCCTGGGGTCGTCAAATTCAATGGGTTGCGGTTCGTCCTAGAAGACCTTCACGGATTCTTCTACGCGGAACGGTTTTTGTACCGGCCGCAAGAGTTTCGCGTCATGCCGTTGTCGATGGACTTAGGCACCATCCACACCATTCGAAAACGTGCCAACGTGCTGCCACCGCCTGGGCTGCATACGGTTAGCAAGGCGGGGCCCGGCAGTGAGTTGATGGAGATTCGCGAATACCAGCCTGGGGACCCACCTCGTTCGATCGCTTGGAAGGTTTCCGCGCGACGTGATGAGTTGATGTGCAAGCAATTCGAGAGCGAAGTGCCGGTACGGTGCCAACTGCTTGTCGATATGTCGCGTGCCGTTCGCCTGGGATTTCCGGGGCCGTGCCTCGGCGGTCAACTGGTCAGCTTGGCATCCACGATTGCATTCACGTTGACTGCCTATCGAGATCCCGTCGGTATATCGCTGTTTGATGGCGATGAAGTACGAATCGCCAGACCTTCAGCAAGTCGTCGCGCGACATTGCGAGCAATCGATACGCTGTGTGATGCACTGAGCAATCCGCTTCCACCGGTAGACATCCCGCCGTCGCGATTGATTCGCTCTGGCTACGATATTGCTAGGGTGCGATATCCCGCGGCAATTCGATATGCAGAACATTCGTTAACCAGTCTGTGGCCGTCGCGAAGCATCACGCGGATTCGACGAAGGCTTTCTGCCGTACTGGCCAATCACTTTGGGATGGATCGGCAAGGCATGGGAGAGCTAGAAGGCGATGATCAGGCTTTCTCTTATTGGTTGCAACGATTTCATACTGATCTAGGCGCCCCATATACCGGCGAGTTGTACGACAAGAACGGAAAGTACTTGTTCGAAGATCGGCAAAAGATTAGTCAACTGGCTCAGTTGCTGCATCGCAATGCTGCAAAGGGACGCGACAACGAGCTGTTCGTGATATTGGCTGAATTGACGGACGACGATTACGACCTGACGCCTCTGGTTGATTCGATCAAATACGCTCGAGCGCGGCATCATCGCGTCGCGGTGGTGTCGTCGTGGCCGCCTCGGTTGCCGGGGCCTGAATCGCTGGAACTGAAGTCCGATTCACCGACACGGCCGGTTGGTGGGTTTCATGCCGAGTTGCGTTACCAAAAAGAGGCTTATCAAAAGTTGCGATCGGAGATGCTCAAGCTGGGCGTACCGGTGGCTGCCGCTGCTGAAGATGCTGCAACAACGATGGTGCTGAACCAACTAGCCATCATTCGCACGGGGAGGGCTGTCGCATGAGCGAACCGTCAACTTACGGTGCATCGAACGAAAGAGGACTCAGATCAGTTTTGAGCCAGTGGGAGCGAGCCTTCTATGGCGTTGTATTGGTTGTAAGCTTCGTCGTCTTTGGCCGCTTGATCGCCAGCGAGTGGGCGTTCAGGAGCAACTACGTTTGGATCAGTGCATTCGCTTTAGCAGCCTTCGCACTAAAGTGGCGTGCGTTTGGAATCATGATTCCGCTTTTGGTGCTTTGGAGTCTGGCGTGGATCGAGTTTTTCTCGAGCTCCACACTGGTGAATACTCCGCAGCGATACTTGTTAGCGTGCACTGGCGTGTTGTCGATCGTTGCAGCTCTGCGATACAGAACGGCCAAGCAGCCAGTCTCGCAATTGATGGCGAGTGCGCGGATGAATTACACGCCGCTGCAAGCAGTGAATAGTCTCAGCAAATCAACTGGCAAGTCAGCGGAGAACGTTGGGCGGATTGGCTTGGGGCATGTGCTCACACTGCCACTGCTGTTTTGTGCATGGTGGTGCGCAGGTTATCTGTCGACGCAGTTGGTCACTTTCGTTTCTTCGCCAAGGGCCTACCGATCAGCTTACCGAATTTTGGATCAGCGGATCGGCTTACTTCCGGAATGGTATGTGGGAGTCAAAGTTCTCTTCGCGATCACGATTCTGATCTGGGTTGTTCGGCAAATGTTTGACTACGTGGCACTGCTTCATCGCGATCATAGCGTTGCGCAAATGCATTTGCGCCGCGAGCTGTGGCGGTGGGATGGCAGTGAACAGCGAATGATTGGCAAGCAGCTGGGCAAAGCTCGGCGACATCAGGTGGATTAGTTCCGAACACTTTCAACCAATGAATGTGGCACGCAAAAGTCGCGAAGCCATTGAGGCAGACTTGAGAGGATTGACAACATGGCAGGAAAAGGCATCTGGAAGGTTTGGCGAGTTGCGGGCTTGTTTATCCGAGAACTGGTCGGTTGGGCATTCGTTCTGATTAGTTTGAACATCTTTCGCATTTGCTTCTTGTATTTGAATCGCGCCTTTGTCATCGAAGGTGCCGTGGCGGCAATTGTTGGCGTCATGCTGTTTCGTGGCGGTCTGCAGTTGGTCAAAGTCGCAGTGGCAGCTCGTGCGGTGCGTCAGTCAATTCCGACCGAGTCGAGCACGCGAGACGCGATGCCAGCCAGCAGCATCAACTAGCTCCACGCGGCGTCGGGCGAAAACTAACGGTCCCACGCAGATTCCACATTGATTCCGTGCTGATTGCCGACGGGCACGTTCGCGGTCGCCAATGACCTACTCGGTATGGGATTGAGCATCTATAATCCCGACCTTGCAAATCGAAAAGAACTGGGCGTCGCTTGGGTCGACGATGAAAGATGGAACGAGAGCTATTGAACCGCGCAGAAGCGATCCAGAAGCAAATCACACAGCTACGAGACAGTCTTTGACTACGATGGCCGATTGAAAACAATTGCTGACTATGAGCAGCAAATGGGAGCCGACGGTTTTTGGGAGGATCAGAAGAGTGCCCAAGAACTGGTCAACAAGCTGAACGAACTGCGCGGGTTTGTTAAACCTCTCGGTGAAGCGATCAGCGCGTACGATGATCTTGAGGCCATGATCGAAATGGCCCAAGAAGACGAGAGCTTCGCAGAAGAAGTCCCCGGTGAAATCAAGAAGCTCGAAAAGCAAATTGAGCAGATCGAGTTGTCTTCACTCTTGGGTGGCCCGCACGATCAAGCTGGTGCGATTCTGACCATTCACGCTCGGGATGGTGGAACAGACGCTAACGATTGGGCCGAAATGCTACTGCGAATGTACATGCAGTGGGCGCAGAAATATGGCTACAAGGTTTCGTTGCTGGACCGCAGTGAAAACGACGAAGCAGGTATCAACGATGCCTCGATTTCAATCCAGGGGCCGTTCGCGTACGGATATCTGAAATCCGAAACTGGCGTGCATCGACTGGTTCGCATCAGTCCATTCAACTCGGAAGGGAAACGCCAGACCAGTTTTGCTGCAGTCAACGTGACGCCGGAAATCTCTGACAGCTTTGATATCCAGATCGACAAAAGCGATGTTCGCGAGGATACGTATCGGGCAAGTGGCGCTGGTGGCCAGCACGTCAACAAGACCGATAGCGCGATCCGATTGACGCACTTGCCGACAAACACGGTCGTCCAATGTCAAAGTCAACGTAGTCAACACAAGAACCGAGATACGGCTTGGAAAATGTTGCGGTCCGCTTTAGCTCGAATCGAGGAGCTCAAGCGAGAAGAAGAAGCGGCTGAGAAGTACAAGACGCAGGCCAAGGTTGGGTTTGGTGCGCAAATCCGAAACTACTTCCTCCATCCCGACCAACGGGTCAAAGACGCACGGACAGGGCACTTAGTGGGGAGTTTCCACGCGGTGATGGATGGCGAAATCCAGGAGTTCTTGGAATCTTATCTGCGGTGGAATGTGAAGACGAGCGAGTAGGTCGTCGCGAACGAATTCCAACTCAGCGTTACAGCAAATGGCCAACGAAAATCCCTGGCGACGTTGGATCTATTTGGCCATGGCTGCGGTCGTGTTCATTGTAGGTGTTGCATCTCGAGTGCAGCGTCTGGGGCTGCCGTTGCTAGACAAGTATCTAGGAGACGCGCTCTATGCGATCCTCTTTTACTTGTGCTTGGCCTCGGCGTGGCCCAATTCATCGATCCGCACTCGAATTGTCAGCACGAGTCTGTTTGTAGTCTGCATTGAGCTGTTTCAAC
>CAYQMZ010000011.1:3716-29718 GCA_964418725.1 uncultured Pirellulaceae bacterium | reverse complement strand
GAAGCGAATCATCGGGTGGCAAAGAGCTATTCATTGTTCCTGGAGCATACCACAAACGCCGTATCTGCTTGAGATCAAGTGTGGGAACGCCCACCCAGCGTCACCAATTGGCCACATTCGCCGGTGGCTGGCTGTCTTCGGGTTCGAGAAAAATTCTGGGCGATCACCCTGGAATGGTTATAAAGATGCAGTTCGAATTTTCGGAGCCTCCCTCTTACTTGGCCCAATCACGTCGAAAGCAAGCCAAGCAAGTGCTCGACGCGGACCTTTTGGCACACGCCTCTCGGGTGTCATCAAGCCCACGTCATCCCACCAAGAACTCATTCGTGGACGGCAGTCCACGCTAGGTATCGTTCACTCGACTCAACTTGAAAGCAATTGCACCATGAACTTAAGAGCACTCGTATTCGTCGTCAGCGGCATCCTGGCAGTGGCAATTTCGATCCCGGTGGCGGCACAAGAGCTGGTCGTTCAATACACGTTTGATGAGGAATCGGGGCCCGCAGTTGATAGCGGATCGGGAGCGTCCGCTAATGGGACGCTTGGTTCCACGGCGACGCGTGCGGAGAACACTCCCGCAGGTGCGAGTCCGTTTTCGCTGGATATTCGCGAGGCAGGTTTGGAAAGCACGCTGAATGCTGGGGATCCCGCCAAGGTGGATACGCTCGAAAGCTTTACGTTGACAACGTGGCTCTTGCTGGAAGAGTTGAATGCAGATAACGACGGAAGCGGAAACGTACGGTTGATCGCCAAACAGGGGCCGGATCCGTTTGATGGATTCAGTTGGAATCTGAACAATCCCAACTTTGGTGTCCGAGGCACCGACAGTTTTCGTACAGGGCTGTTCGTGGGTGGCGAAGCAAACTTTAGTTTCGCATTCGCTTCGGAAGACGCATTCGCCGACGAGTGGGCGTTTCTCGCGGTAACGTATGACGGAACCTCTGACATTGAAAACGCCGGTTTCTATTTCGGTGATACGGAAAGCGAAGTCTTCCTGCTTGGCGACATTTTCGAAGACTTGAATGCTGGGCCTGTAAATTCCACCGCCGGCGTCGCCGACTTTGGGATTGGCTTCACTGCGGCTGCACCAACCGTGGACTTCTCTGCAGTCGGTTACATGGATGACGTGCGAGTCTACGACGGTGTCCTCTCGTTGGAACAATTGGAAGAGGTACGACAGGAAAACTTTGTAGAAGGCGTTGGGCCAGTCTGTGATCCATCGACCGGGGGCGACATCAATGGCGATGGTTCGGTTTCGTTCCAAGACTTCCTAATTCTGTCCAACAACTTTGGTAACGAGGCATCGTTGCACACAGAAGGTGATTTGGACTGTGACGGATCGGTTGCCTTCGCTGACTTTCTGATTCTGTCCAACAACTTTGGCAATGCTCCTGGAGCTGCAGCATCCGTGCCGGAGCCGACGAGCCTACTCCTGTTGTCTTTCTGTTGTGTTGGAGTTGCCTTGGCTAGGCGTCGTCGCTGAGATCCGAACTCGTTAAGGCGAAACTGAGACGCGAGCCTTGTTCGCTCGCGCGAGTTTGACTGCTTGCTGAAAAGAAAAGAGCCACTGCACGAGTGTGTGAGTGGCTCTTGTTGTTTGCGGAACGATGGCAAACAATCGGCAGTGGAGTTTCGCTACTAGGCGTTCAACTTGATTGAAGCATTGTCCGCAACGTTCACCCAAACGTGGACGTGCGGGGCACCTCGGAAGTGCCAAACGAACGATGGTCCTTCCAAACGCCAGTTGTCCCAAACTCCGTCTTTGCCGATGTCGTGATCGGTGTAGAACGCTAGGTTGCACGCATCCAAGCCACCCTGCTTCTTCAAGCACATGGTGGCTTCTGCGGCGTCGGACTTGCGGAACATGGTCAACAGCGACTGCAACGTCTTTTGCACTTGTTCCTTTTGGTCTGACGAAAGATCGGCAACGGATATCCCCGGTCGAGACTTCTTGCCGCGGAAGGGCACGTTTTGTTCACGTGGCGTCTTGGCGACCTTGGCCATTTCTCGCTGCTTGCCGTCCAGCATCTGGAAGACTTTGTTGGCTGCAACAGCCTGCTCCCAAAAGACGTTGCCGGCATGCTCTTGCGACTCATCTTCTTCCGGTGCGTGGCCATAGAAAATAGGACCACCGAATGCCACATGGTCTGCGGAGTTTCCATCGCATCGCAGCGTCATGTGACGCCCAGTTAGCACCAGTTCAAACTTGCCGGATCCTGGCTCGCCAAAGATCGCGATACTCTGATCGCCCCAGCCGCCACAGTCATCTTCCAGCTGTTGGTCGTATTTCTTGTGCCACTCCGGAGAAATCAAGCCCTGGAAGATCGCACGAATCATCTCTTGTTGATCAGCGGTATAGAACTCGTCCGTGACATTGTGCTTTGTGACATGCCAATTGTTGGCGACGCGTGTGCGCAGCAAGCCGCGTTTCTTCTCTGTGTGATTCCAGTCATAGCAGACATCTTTTCGCTGGTTTTCGTTGAGCGAATCAAACAGCGACTTCACCAGGTTTTCAGGTTGCTGCTGTTTGATTTTGGCGGCCGACGCAACATTCGGAATCAAACCGGTCGTCGCCAATGCCGCTCCTGCACTCACGGACTTGAGAAACTGTCGTCGGTTCGCATCATTGGTTTGCGACATGCCGGACTCCTTTGGTCGAACATCTGATTGACAATACGTGAATCAACCCATTTGAGCAGACCCAATGCACGCAGGCAAATTCAATTGCGCGACAAATCACGTTAGCTTGCCAAACTGCTTATTCCCTGAGACCCAGATGTACCGAGTCGAGTCCGAAGAAGCATTAAGAGTTGCAAAGTCCGAACTTTGGGCCGCCTGTCCGCCACGCACTCGCCACGCATTCGTGATTCCGCAAGATAGCGGGCGCTACGGCCGAATGTTGCTTTGATATTCGTTCCGGTTAAGGATACACGCAGCCAGAAAGCCGTATTGGCTCGGTCATTAAACAGCGGATTTAGGTTTGACTGTTCAACGGCTACAAATTGGCTGGGACTACTCATCAACTGACCAGGACTTTCCCGCAAGGCGGACCATCATGCGAATGCTGATAGCCACAATATTGCTTGGTGTCGTATGCGGCACTTCGTGGGCAGAGGAACTAACGCCCTGGAGCGAAAACCCATGGTACTGGGCGCGAGGTGGTCAGCCCATTTTGTTGCTAGGTGGCAGCGACGACGACAACCTCTTCCAGTGGCCCCGCGAAAAGCTGATTCCACAACTCGATCGTATTGCCGCTGCCGGTGGAAACGTCGTTCGCAATACGATGAGCGATCGACAGGATGCTGGTTTCGAGGTCTACCCGTATCAACAACTACCGAGTGGGAAGTACGATCTGCAAAAATGGAATCCCGAGTACTGGAAACGGTTCGAGACATTCTTGGCCGAAACCGCACGGCGCAAAATTGTTGTTCAGATTGAAGTCTGGGACCGCTTCGACTTCACGGATGTTCGGGCTCACGATCCACATCGTTGGGAGAAGAAGCATCCCTACAATCCCCAGAACAATGTGAACTACTCTTTCGGGGAATCCGGCTTTAAGCCGAGGTACCCCGATCATCCGGGGGCGAACAAGCAGCCGTTCTTCTATACGACACCCAAGCAGCGTAACAACCAGCTAGTGCTTGGTTATCAACAGCGGTTTGTCCATAAGCTGCTGGATCATACGTTTCGATACGACCATGTTTTGTATTGCATCGACAACGAAACCAAGGCGCCGCCTGAATGGGGCGAGTACTGGGCCAAGCTGATCAAAAATCGTGCGGCTACTGAAAACAAGTCAGTCATGGTCACGGAAATGTGGGACGACTGGGATCTGCGAGCGTCGCGACATCGTCAAACCTTCGATCATCCGGAGCTCTATGACTTCGTTGACGTGTCGCAGAACAATCAAAATGGTGGTCAAAAGCATTGGGACAACTTCGTTTTCGTGCGCAAGTACTTGAGTGGTCAACCGCGTCCGATGAACACGACGAAGACGTATGGAGCCGATGGGAATAAGTTCAATCACACCGATCAAGATGCGATCGAGAGATTTTGGCGACACCTGTTGGCAGGCGCCGCGTTGATTCGGTTTCATCGACCCAAGTCGGGTTTGGGCATCAACGAGAAGGCTATTCGCTGTATTCAAGCCGCAAGGTTGTTGGAAAAGGAAGTGCCAGTTTGGAAACTAGAGCCGGCGAACAAGTTGCTGCACAATCGAAGCGAGAACGAAGCGTATTTGGCGAGCGACGCAGATCGAACTCAGATGGCGTTGTACTTTCCCGCTGCGGATCGTCCCGCCGAAGTTGAATTGCGGTTGGACGTGGAACCAGCGAGCAACGAATCGCTTCATGTCACTTGGATCGATATTGATCGAGGCCAAGTAGTTGCGGCGACTCCCCAAGACCTCAATTGGTTGAAGAAGATCACACCTGCGACGAAAGGAAACGCTGTCGCCGTGATTACTCGTACTCACCAAAGCGGAGACCACGAGCGTCTCGATGCGGCCAACAATTCGTTCGATCTGGAGAAACTGGTTGCGTGGTGTATCGTTCCGTTCGACGCCAAAAAGCGGGGGCCTGTTGAGCGGGTGGCCATGCTAAATCGATTGGGGCTGAAGCGGGTGGCCTACGATTGGCGTCAGGAGCACGTGCCGACTTTCGAGCAGGAGATACTCGAGTATCGAAAGCATGGGATTGAGTTCTTTGCATTTTGGGACTGGCACGATTCGCTGGAGCCACTGATCGGTCAGTATTCCGTGCGGCCTCAGATCTGGAAGACAAACCCGTCGCCGCAGAAGGGCACACCATCAGAGCGAGTGGCGTCTGCAGCAAAGAGCCTGTTGCCGCTGGTAACCAAGACTGGCGATCTTGGTTTGAAGTTGGGGCTCTACAATCACGGGGGATGGGGTGGCCGTCCTGAGAACTTGGCCGCCGTCTGTGAGTATCTTCGCAAGAACCACGGCGCCTCACACGTGGGTGTCGTTTACAACTTCCACCACGCACATGACCAGGTGCAGAATCTGGCAGCAAATCTGAAACTACTGAAACCGTATCTGCTTTGCCTCAATCTGAATGGGATGGTGACGGCCAGTCAGTTAAGCGAGGACCCATCCAAAAAGATTGTGCCGATTGGCAAAGGGCCAGACGATGCGGATCTGGTTCGTACGATCATCGACAGCGGTTACCGTGGTCCAATCGGGGTGCTCGATCATCGCAACAAGGTTGATGCCGAAGAAAGCTTGCGGCAGAACCTGGATGGCCTGCGCGAGATTTTGAATACGTTGGGCGCGGAGGACCGTTAGGAGTTTGGTGCTCGCAAGGCAGACGCGACGGTATCGGAAAGCGATCGTGGTTGTCGCTCGGGATGCGTTTCGTGACGAGTACTGTGCCGCATGGGCTTTCGTGGAACGAAAGGCGACGTACATGCAGTTCTTTATCGTCGCCGAGTCAGGACGAGCAACAAAAGCAGGGAGATGCTCGCGCACGTGAATGAATTGGGTTCCGGCACGGTGACTGCCTCGAGCTGTGTGCCGAAGTCGCGGGATAGAATGAGGAAGTCGGGAAAGTTGATGTCGCCGTTGCAGTCGAGGTCGCCGTCCTCGTATTCGCCGGGACCTCCGAAGTTCTCTGACAGAATCAGAAAGTCGGTAAATCCGACGGCTCCGTCGCCATCCAAGTCCGCCACCAACTCGCCGCCGCAGATTTCACGTGTGATGACAAAAGGGACCTGCAGCGTCGATCCTGTCGCTCCCCAGTTCGCATCTAAATCTGATTCCGGATCGTCGCCGGAGTATCCGACGGGGATTGTGACCTCGCCATCAACGATGACGCCGGACTGAAGCGTGCCCAGCGTAATCAGTTCAGGTGTGTTCGATAGGAAGAACTCGAATGGTGACGCATCGATGGTCGGCTCATCGGATACCGGTACCAACTGGCCAGACTCGGACGCAAATTGGACGCCGGCAACCTCTTGCCCCGTTCCAACAAGGACGATTTGTCCTTGTAGATTGACGAATCCACTTAGCAGTTCTCCTGGATCCAAAATGACGTCCAGTGGAATCAGCGTATCGGACTCATCGCCCCAAGTGGCAGAAAGGTCGGTTGCTGGATCATCTCCGGTGTAGCCGATGCCCGTGACTAAATCTCCATCAATGGTGATCGCGGGGCCGAGATTGCCAACGGCGACGTTTTGCTCGGAATTCGCGATCAGCAACTCCCATGGCGTGGCCGCTTCGTCTTCCAGCGGTACCAAGAGCCCCGCGCTGGACGCAAATTCAATTGCCACGACTTGTTGACCGTCACCACGCAGCACAAGTTGATTCTGGTCATCAACAAGTCCTATGAGGTCAGCGACTGCGATCGTTCGAAACGCAGCGACCAACGAAACGATGGCAAGGAATAGAAAACGCGACATGGCTCAAGCGGCAACTTCATGGATGAGATCTTTCATCGTAGTCGAGATTGAATCTAGGTGCGAATCAATGGACGGGCTGTCGCGTTTGGTGAATCGAGCAAGAAAAACAACTACTCTTCGCATCGGCTAAGTGTGTGTCGCGAAATGCAGTCGCGGGAGCAACGTTCGGGCAATTAGCCTGCGAAACTCAGCGGTTAGCCGGCAAAGCGAATCACTTGCTGTCGAGCTTGGCGGTATTCCGTGGCGGCTGACCGTACTTTTCGCGGTAGGTGGCGTTCAAAGTCTTGAAACTCGCTGGACATCAGAAGTTGGTCAAGCCACTGATCGGGAATTCGCGGTTTGGTAACGGAGAATACCGCACCAAGTTTGTGCCCGAGTGATGGGAAGCGTTCGTCGTCGATCGTGCCTGCGTGCTGCTGTGCGACGGTTTGTAGTTGGTGCTGTTTTCGAGCCATGTCCCACACACGCTGTTTCGCCACTTCGTCGCCATCGATATAGACTCCGACCACAAATCGCTCGTTCGAGCAGACGCTGGGTGACTTCTTTCCAGATTTGTTTCCGTTGGTTGCGTACGCTGCGCAACGAACGTGGATCAATCCTGCTCGCCAGTTGTAAGGAACGCGGGCCACGATCTCGAAGGTCTTTTCACCCTCCAAAGTGGTTTGCGATGAAGGTCGAAGTTTGAAATACGCGGACAAGCCACGGTGCATCGTCCCGCTGGCTGCGACAAGGTATTTGGGCGGCAGTCGTTGGAGTCGTTGTGAATTTGATGAGCTCACATTTCGACTGGCGGACGCGTCAACGTTGACTGGTAAATCTTTTGGAGCGTCGGCCTTCAGGCCAATGTTGGTGGAGTTACCAGAGTTCTGCTCGACAGAAATGGGACCCGCGACGTCGGAAGCCAACGTCGTCTTGGGTGCATAGTCTTCGATCTGAAAGCTCGACGTCGCGGATCCCGAAACTAGATACAAGTACTGCAGAAGGTTTTCTTCGTCACCAAGGTGAACGAGCGAAGAAATTGGCAACCGAATGCGAATCAGTTTTTCATCTGGATTCGCGGTGAGAAACTCGTTGGAAGAGATGTCCGCGGCACCCGTGATTTGAACGACGTCGAATCGTACACACGGATTGGCCGCTTGGGCGCCGGGAATGACACATAAGGCAACGCTCAGAAGCGCGGCGCTGCGAAGCCAAGTGATGATGTTGAAGTGATTGGGTAACAGATGACAGGCCACGAAAATACCTCCGTGAGTTCCGAGTCATTGCGACTCATGGGACCGTCTATCTGCCTCCTTGCATGCATGACGTGTTGGTCACGTCTTGTGATCATTCACGATGGAATCGTAGTTTGATCTTAAACTTCGTCAAACGAATTGATGGTTTCATGACCATGATCGGGATCGACTTCAGCATTGCCGGGACGCAAGCACAACCTGGTATCCAACCCGGACTGCTTGGCCGCATCCAACTCTGCTACCACATCGCTGATGAACAGAATATCGCTGACGGGCATGTTCCAGTCCTCTGCGATCCGTTGATAGCTGGCCGCCTCTTTTTTGGATCCGATCGTCGTGTCGTAGTGGCCCGAGAAAGTTGATAGCAAGTCGCCGACTTCTGTGTGACCGAAAAACAGATGTTGAGCTTGGACACTTCCCGAGCTGTAAATTCGAATGTCAATTCCGGCGTTACGCCATTGCTGCAAGCACTCAGGCACGTCCTCGTAAACGTGAGCTTTCATCTCGCCGCTCTCGAAGCCCTGTCGCCAGATTAGCCCCTGCAATTGTTTCAATCCGGTGGCTTTGACATCGCCATCCATCAACCGAATGACTTCCTCTTCTACATTCTCGCGTTGGTCCATGGAATTGGGACCGCACCAGTTTTCCACACTGGCATGTCCGGCATCTTGGGCGATTTGATCACACGCAAGCTGAACGTTGACGTCATCCCAATGCTGCTGCAAAAACGCGGAAAGGTCACGACGAACTTGGGGAAACATCACGTCGTATACGAAGCTCACCGACGAAGTGGTGCCTTCGATGTCCAATAGAATTGCTTTACCGGTAAACTTCATGTCCGTTCCAACCAATTTCAACACACTCGATCTAGATGGCAGCAATGTACCGAAGTTTGATCCGTGACGCAGGCAGGCATCTTGGTCTTGGGGCCTTGTTGTTGGTGTTGGCGATTCTCGTCGGGTGCCAGGAGCAAGTCACTCCAGTGACGGCGGCAGATATTCAAGCGAACGACGATGAAGTCACGGTGGCTGCCGCAGCTCGGCTGGTGGTTTATCTGACAGGAGCTCGATCTTCCACCGGCAATTACGCTTGTGCCCTATTTGACAATAGCGAAGACTTTGGTCAGAGAGCGAATCCTGTGTTCGCGGAGAATCTTGCGATTTCCGAAGAGGCGTCGTGGCAGGTACGCGAGATCGAATCTGGCGAATTGCTGCCGCCAGGCGAGTACGCGATCGCCGTATTTCACGACGAAAATCTGAACAACAAGCTCGATCGGCACGCGCTTGGGTACCCGCTTGAAGCCTACGGATTCTCCAACAACGCTCGCGGAAAGTTCGGCCCCCCCAAGTATGACGCGGCTACATTTCAGCTTGGTGAGGAGACCGTGAAATTGACAATATCGTTGAAGTAGCGGACTTCTCGCGTGATTGGCTCTTGGGGAGCGTGCCCGTTATCCGCTTGGAAAGCCGCTCATGGTATCCTATGGCTTGGGCTGTTGCGGATTAGGCACAGTTTTCAAACTCAAACACACATACACACAGCAAGTCGTGGCTTACCATCCCGACCGATTAGGCGAACCGTTTAGGTATGAGCGACTATCTACTCAATTACCGCAGCATTGATCCGACCACGTGGGTCTACCTGTCGTCGCTGCTGCTAGTTGGGTTGTTCTTCAAGTTCAGTCGTATCTGGAGTGTGCGAAATCTGGACCTGTTGCTGCTGATCTTGCTGGGCCCCGGTCTATTGATGGTTCATAAAGGGCAGGCCGAGTTGGGACGTCTGGCGGAGCTAGATTCGCCTACCGAAGCGGCGGTAACAACTCCCGCGACGAACGAATCATCTGAGAACGAATCAATTGAGAATGATTCGTCGGAAAATGATGCGGCAGAACCTGAGCCAGAAGAGCCTAGGCCCGTCGATGCGCTTGCCGCGGCGATTGAGACGGGGGAGGGCGTCGTCGCGTTGCGGCGCGAGGTTTGGGGCTTCGTCTACTTATTGGGCATTGGCGGCCTGATCCTAACGCGCTTGCTGCTTGACCCCGTCATGGTTCGTCGCCCGTTGTTGGAGCCGAACTTGTCACGCGGAGGGTTGGTGTTCCTTGGAATATCGCTTTACATCTTTCTAATGGCGAATGTCATTGCCGAGCCAGAATTGGCCGTTCCCGACAACGCCGCGGATTTTCGCATCGTCCGCGTGGCAACCGCTTCCACGCAGGGTCCGGGCTATGAATTGTTGAGCGTTTTGCCCACTGGAATGTCCAAGGCATTTTGCATCGGAGGCCAGCTGCTGATTGTCGTTGGCATGGTGCTGACCGGATTCTGGCACTTCCGTAATTCGATCATGGGGATCGGAGCCGCCACGCTGTACCTCATGTTGCCGTACACCAGCATGCTGACCGGACGCATCGAGCACATTCTGCCGGCGGCAACATTGGTCTGGGCCGTTCTGCTGTATCGCCAACCACTGATTGCAGGATCGCTAATCGGAGTGGCAAGCGGTTTGGTTTACTACCCATTCTTTCTGTTGCCGCTGTGGATTAGCTTCTATTGGCACCGAGGATTCCGTCGGTTCCTGACGTCGTACCTCGTCACGTTGTGCTCATTGATCATGTTGCTGTTTTTGTTCGAGCAGAACGGCATGGTCGAAGATCTGCGGCGGATGGTTGGCCTAAGAACACCAGCGATGGAAGGGCTGGGCGGAGTCTGGAACGTCGATGCCGGTGGTTTCCCACCAAGTTATCGCCTGCCTGTGTTGGTCGCCTTCATTGCCATGTCGATTAGCATGGCACTTTGGCCTGCTCAAAAGAATCTCGGGACGCTGCTCAGTTGCACGGCGGCTGTGATGGTGGCATCCCAATTCTGGCATGGGTACGGTGGCGGAACCTACATGGCGTGGTATCTACCACTCATGCTGCTGACCATCTTTCGCCCGAACCTAGAGGATCGCGTAGCGGTACGCGTACTTGGCGACAGCTGGTTCCCGTCACGGCGAATCCAAAAAGCCGCTTAGCGCACTTTGGGATTTGTGGTGGAAACAGAAGTCGTTGCCAGGTCAGCTCGCTGACGTAATGTCGGTTTTGAACACGCTTGGTACTAAGGAAGCACCTGAATTCGCGAGCCAACACTCAGAATTGAAAACACGTCTTCGGCATCGTCTGCGGCTAGGTTGATGCTGCCCAGGTCTGCCGGCGAAAACTTTGCCGATCGTCCGTGAATGCCAACGCTATGTCCGGAAGTAATGTGCTCGCCACGGAGGCCGAGCCAGTGTTTACCGTACCGGTTGCTTTCCTCGGACTGATTCACTTCACGACCTAGCTTGCGGTCGAAGTAGGCGCGTCCAGCAGACTTGTCGGCGACTTCGTAAAAGGCTGGTTCGGGAGGTAGGTCGGGGCCAACCATGATCGGAAACCTTCCTGCGTAGTAGGCGCCCACAAACAAGGTCAGTTCAGCACGTGACAGGCTGATGGCGGCTCGGAACGGACCTCGCACGACCTTCAGCTTCTCACCGTTAGTCAACGCAAAAGGCGGTGCGATTCCGTTAATCTTCGCGATTAACTGTTGAGGCACGCCATACTGCTTGGCGATTTCGTCCAGCGTTTCACCAGCCTGAACGGTGTACGCTGGTTCAAGGTAGCTCTCACGCGAGTAGATGATTGCGCCGGCCAGTTGATCCAGCAGTCGGACGCAGCGTGAAAGCTGTTCCTTGCTGAGATCGGATTCAGATCCCCATGGAGTCAGCGTTCGCAATGCTTGGGAGTACTCGCGTTTCTTCAGCAACGCTTGCACGTCTTTCCAGACGTTCTCAAATGCTCCACTGGGTTGCTTCGGTTCCGTAGGTTGCACTGGTGCGGCCGGACGTAGATCGTTGCTACCCGCAAACTGAGTTTGTGGCGCGGTAGTCGTCGCATTGGTTTGCTGTGGAGCGACTGCCGCGGCTTGCGGTGTCGCTGTAGCTGCCTGGTTTTCGAATCGGTTTTGACTCGAAGTTGTATTCGCGGGGGTCGCGAATGGAACACTGTTGATTCCATTCGACGTTGAGCTATTGGCGAAGGAGTTTCCCGGTGCAGTTGTGCTGCTGCCTGGCTCCAGTGTCGTTACGCTGGAGGTTAGCTCTGGCCGAACTGGATTGGGCTTCTCTGGAGCTTGGAAGCGGTTGGCCACGGGCGGATTGTAGGATTCCGCCGTCGCTGTTGACTCGGTGTCAGTGGGTTCCGTAGCTGGTTCGAATGGCTTAGCACCCTGATTTCCGCTGGCCAGACCTTGGTTGGGAACCTCTCCACCCGTCACTCCTTCGTTTGCAATCATCGGAGTTGCATCGGCTGGCAGCACGATGCCTGGTTCGACGACGGTTATCGACGTCGACTGCTCGGCCGGTTGCGCCTGGCTGGGTGCATTGGACGAGGGTTGAGCGGCTAGGCTGGCGCTGCTGTTGTTTGTAAACGTTGGGTTTCCTGCCGCAGCGTTCTGTTGAGCCAACTGTTCAGCGCTCAATGGAGCACCTTCGTATGGCTCCCATTCATCAACGCGAGGCATGTGAGGAAACTTGTCTTTCGAATCGTCGACTTGGACCGACTTGCGGAAGGGATTCTCAGACTGCATTTTGTCGGCAAACGGCGGCTTGATAGACGAGTTGGGTTCAGCCAACGCCGCGACAGGTGGTTCGATCGATGTCTTTTGAGGCACTGCATCCTTCGCTTGCAATCCACCGAATCGTGACTTCGGCAGCTCGAACTGAACCTGCTCTGGAGTCGCTTCGGCGGGAGCGGTTGTCGTCAGTTTCGTTTTGAGCTCGGGGATCTTTGCAGCGTTGGGATCTTGCGCTAGAGCTGGCAATGGAGGGAGACTGGTGTCCAGCTTTTCTTTCGCGGCAGCGCCGAATTCTTTCGCTCGAGCGGCTACGTCGTTGCCGAATGTTTGGACTTGGTTGCCCAGTTGATTGGTCGACGTCTCGATGGACTTTGCAGTGTCGTCAGCGAAAGTTCGCGCCTGCTGAAAACGGTTTGATAGTGCTTCGGATGTCTTTTCGAGTTGCTGCGCTGCGGCATCTTTTGCTGCAGTAAAGTTTGAAGCGAGATTGTTGGCAACATTGGGACGCGCACCTGGCAAATTTGGTTGCAAGGTTTGCAGATCAGCGCTTCGTGATTGTGTCGTGCCCGTACCGTTGGACCATCGCGGTTGCTCGAATCGCGAGCCGACGGGTGAAGCGATCGGCGCTGCAGCCAAATCCGCTGGGCTCAGTTCACTAAGCTGTATGTCGGGCACGCTGATGTCGACGTCACTGGACGAACTTGCCGCCACGGAACTCTGCGGCTGTCGCGAGTCAACAAATTGTGCTGGTGTTGGTTCGCGCAGAATCACGTACGAACCGTACCCAACCACGAGCAGTGTGATCGTAACAATAGCGTTCTTAATCGAGTTCACCGTCGTCCTCCCTGACGTCGATGCAGGTCCAACCTAGTCTAAGCCAGTACTTCAACCGCTCATTTATCGGAAAAGACGATCTGCCGGCTAGATCAGTTTGCGGAGTGCCCAGGGAATACTCGGTGCTGAATCGATTTTTGCGAGAAAACACTTGTCGTGGAAGCGTCTCAGTTCGACGCTTCACCCACTTCGAACTGCAGTGATAGCCTTGCATTCACACCGTGGAGGTATGGTCGATGACGATTATCGGGGTGGCGTCGAGCTAGCTCAGGCGATCTTCAGGTCTAGTTCCAGCGGTCCGATCACATGGACTAGATGCACTGATTGAAGCTCGTTTCGCGAAAGTGTCGCATGTGCCGACGGATACTGACTCTGACCTTGGTCGCGATTTGTCTGATGCCATTATCAGGATGTGGAACGACCGGCGTTGGAAAATCGCTCCAACAGTGGTGGCGAAACGATTGGAAAGTGGGGTCTGAATACTGCCGTCCTGCCGTGCCGACTTCGGATCAGTGGATTGCCACGTATGAACCGGAGTTCGTTGAAGGTAACGACACGGGGGAGTTTTGGTGGCAAGTCTTCGGCGACCCCAAGCTGGACGAGCTGATCCAGGTCGCGTACCAGCAAAACCGAAATCTTCGCACTGCAGGTCTGCGAGTTCTGCAGGCTCGTGCGCAACGAGCGATCGCTGCGGGGAATCTGTTTCCCCAAGATCAAAGTGCCAACGGTACGTTTACCAACTCGAAGAGCAGTGCCAACACGGCAACGGCGTTTCCGGGGTTCCCGTTGAATGTCGACCAGTGGTCGACTGGTTTGTCGCTCGCTTGGGAACTTGATGTCTGGGGGCGATTTCGTCGCAACGTGGAAGCGGCGGACGCTGAGCTCAATGCGTCCATCGAAGATTACGACTTCGTACTGGTGACGCTTGTCGCAGACGTTGCCACGACCTACATGCAGATTCGTTCGCTCGAGGAACGTTTGGAATATGCTCGATCGAACGTCGAAGTGCAGAAGCAGACGTTAGAGATAACCGAAACCAAGGAGCGGTTGGGTGCACCTGGCGTGACGGGGTTGGAATTGAATCAAGCGATTACCAACTTCAAGTCAACTGAGGCACTGATTCCTCAGCTCGAGCAGACGAAGCGGCAACTGCAAAACACACTTTCAATCCTGTTGGGGATTCCGCCGCGCGATTTCAACTCCATTCTCGGAACGCAGGGACTGCCGTCGGTTCCCTCGGAAGTTGTTGTCGACATTCCCGCCAATCTCATTCGAAGGCGACCTGACATACGCAGCGTCGAGCGACAGGTGGCAGCTCAAAGTGCTCGTATTGGTGTTGCTATCGCCGATCTGTATCCGCAATTCTCGATCGCCGGTTCGATGTCATTGGAGGCTGCCGAGTTCGCCGACCTTTTCAACTCGGCGAGTCAGGCAGGAGCGATCTCTCCAGGGTTCCGCTGGAACATCCTGAACTACGGACGGCTACGCAACAACGTTCGCTTGCAGGAGGCTGCATTCTTGCAGTTGGTGACGAACTACGAGAATTCTGTCCTCAACGCTCAACGCGAAGTCGAAGATGCGATGGCTCAGTTCTTGTATTCCAAACAGCAGGCTCAGGCGTTGCAGGAAGCTGCCGAGGCGGCGGCGGAAGCGGTACGTCTTGGTCGAGTTCAGTGGCGGGAGGGCAAAATTGCGTTCAATCAAGTGTTTGTCCTTGAAAGCAATCTGACGACGACTCAAGACACTTTGGCTGCGACGGAACTAAACGTGGCACTTGGGCTGATCGAGGTCTACCGTGCGATGGGGGGCGGTTGGCAGTTGCGTTATCGCGTCCCGTATCGTGGTGAAGCTGCTTTGACCGACGATGCGGCGACGTACCTTTTGGATGAAATAGAGAGCGAGACGCCTCCCACTCCGACCGATGACCTAACGTTCGCTGGATACGGTGATTTCGAATGATGCAACGTAAATTCTTGTTGGTGGTATGTGTGACGCTATCGTTAAACGCTCACGCGGATGCATCTGGATTCAAGGCTCTCTTGAGGAAACTGGAAGGCTGTGTTCCGGCCGTGTGCAAGTTGTGGTGCTGTGATGACTACGAACCGAAATGTGCTCCTACCGTTTGTGCTTCGGTTGATCGCTGCCCGGATGACTACTGTCCAAAACCGCTGCCTGCGATCTGCATTGATCGTCAGGTCGTCACCGACGACTACCGGCCAAAATGCGCGCCAATGGTTCGAGTCGTTGACACGAACTCTGCAGCTTGCCGTTGAATGTGTGGAAACCCGTCGTCGGCAGTTGTGGCAACCGCAGATTGGCCTATCCTGAGACGAAATCGCAAGACACAAAGTTGCGATTCTTGAAAGCGACGCGCAAGTTATTTCATTAGCTTTGTTGTCACTTTGGCCAGCGTATCGCGTGCTCGCTGTTGATACACAGAAACCAGACCCGACCGAAACAAGGGCAAGGCTCGAATGAATCGTCCGCTAAGAATCGCCTGGGTGATGACGGTCATCATCCCCGCCGTATTGGGTTGCGGTTCCAAAACCGAAGTAATCCCGGAACGCCGGCCGCGGCCCGTGATCGTCAAAAATTTGACGAAAGGCCCGGCGCCTGGTGCGTCGATGGTGACTGCTTCGGTTGGATCTTGGAAAACAGAGCAGATCGGCTTCGAGGTTGGGGGCCGCATTCGATACGTGGTTGAGCCGAACACCGAGGTTGAAGGCAAGATCTTGGACAAAGCTGGTCGGCCGATCACGGAAGCGACCGCAATCGCCAGCCTCGAAAGCGAGCGATACGAGTTAGCCGTAGCGCGTGCTAAGGCGAACGTCACAATGGCCGAACAGGAGTTGTTGGTCGCCGAAACCGAACTCAACGAAAGTATCCCGGCCCAAATCGCTGCAGCCGAAGCGTCACGGAGTTTGGCAAAAACAGAATTCGATCGAAGTCAGGCTTTGTTTGCTCAGCGTGCCGGAGCCAAGGGCGACGTCGACCGCGACCGTGCGAACTATGAGAACGCGCTTTCGCAATTGAAACAGTTGGACGCTGCCAAAAAGTCGAAGGTAGCCCAGATTCAGTCGTTGGAAAATGCTGTTCTGCAAGCAAATCAGTCCCTGCGAGATGCAGAGCGAGATCTTGAAGATTGCACGCTCTACTCTTCCTTCCGAGGTCAAATCGCCAGCACGATGGTTGTGCCTGGTAGCGTGGTTTCCGCCGGGCAGGCCATCGCGACAATCCAAATGATGGACCCGATTAAGGTTGAGGTTGAAGTCTCCGCGGAAGAGTCACGGCAGTTGCAACGGACCGAACGGCTTCCCGTTCAGGTACGGATGCCGGATGGCAGCATCAAGATTGAAGACGGCTTTTTGTATCGCGTCGATCCTGTCGCAGACTCGCTAACACGAACGTTCACGGTCACATTGCTGGTGCTGAATCAGAAGCTGGCGAGCGAAGAAATTCAGAACGGCCAGCAAGTAATCGCAACGACGGATGACATTTGGAGATTGGATTTCGACTTCTTGCCTGGGGCATCGAAAGACCGACTGTACGTCGAAGAACGCGGTCTCTTGCAGGACGACGAAGGCTACTATCTGTGGCAGATTACGAACGCCACCGTCAAGACGCGAAAAACCATCGGCGGCGACAACGTCTTTAAGGTCCGAAAACTCCGAGTCACACCAGGTGACTTAAAGGTTCCCTACTTGGGGAACTGGATTTTCCAAGAGATCTCGATCGATGACCCGTTGTTTGACCCGTCGATCAATTTTGTCATCGGTCATCTGAGTGTCAGCGAAGGCACACCTGAGGAATGGGACGGCGACACGGTGCTGTTGGATTTCGGAGGTCAGTGGATGCTGCGTCCGGGTGATCTAGTCAAAGTAGACTTGACCGCGGGCAGCAAGACGAATGGTTACTTTGTTCCAATGGACGCGATCCTGCGTGACGGAGATAACACATTCATCTTTGCCGTCGAAGAAGTGGGTGGCCAGACTGTGGCTAAGAAGGTCCCGATTAAGCTTGTAAGCAATTCTCTGAAGGACGCGACGTCCAGTTTGCGACGTGTGGAGCCTGTCGAAACTTCTTCATTGGAAGGAATCACCTATGTCACGGAAGGTGCGCACTACCTAATCGATGGCGAGCCAGTCAATGCAATCTCGCAGACTGAGGCGGTGCAATGAGCCTGTCAGCACTTGCCATGCGTTATCGCCCCGTGGTGTTGACCCTGATTGGGTTGATGACCGCTTGGGGGTGCGTCACGTTCTTTACGATGCCTCGTCGTGAAGACCCGCAATTCACGATTCGCACCTGCGTCGTCTCGACACGGTGGCCAGGCACGCCAGCCATCAAAGTCGAGGAGTTGATTACCGACAAGCTGGAAGAGGCGCTGGATAGTATCGAGGAAGTTGACTTCATCAACTCCGAGACGACCAACGGGCAATCGGTGATCTACGTCAATCTGGAGGATCGACTGGCGCCGGCGAACATTCAGCAGGTATGGGACAAGGTACGGGCCAAGGTCGACAACGTAGAGATGCCGGCCAAAGGAATTCGTCCGGTTGTGAATGATGAGTTTGGTGACACTGCCATACTTTTGCTCGGGATCTATCAGACGCCGTTGGCTGGCAACGAGGAAGTCGACCTAGAGAAACAGTACTCACCTCGCAAGCTTGAGGTCTATGCAGATACCGTTCGCGACGCGATTCGATTGTTGCCAGGCGTGGCTAAGGTTGACAAATACGGTGTGCAGGACGAGGCCATCTATATCGAAACCGACCTAGGAAACTGGTCACAGGTCAATCTGACGACCAGCGCGCTGCGGCAGTTGGTGGAGAGTCGCAATATCGTTTCGCCGGGTGGAAGTATCGATACCAGTGACGGCAAATTCAATGTGAAGCCAGGTGGTGAATTCGATGCAATGAGCGAAATCGAAGGGCTGTCTGTCGGCGCCGTTCAAAGTGGCGAATCTGCCAATCAGGTGAGTCTGACGGACATCGGCTTGTCCGTGAATCGAGACTATGCCGACCCGCCGCAAGTTATTTGCCGTTTTACCGAGGAGCGAGGGACGTTTCCGGCTGTGATGTTGGGTGTCACGATGAAGTCTGGTTCGAACATCGTTGACATTTGCGAAGTCGCAATGGATCGAATCGAGCGGCTTGTAAACGTCGAGCAGGCTCTGCCTCGCGATATTACCGTCACGCCAGTCTCGCAGGCGTCTGACAATGTGACTGCGAAAATCGATGATGTCATTAGTAACGTTATCTCGGCAATCGTCATCGTGGTGATCGTCGTCTATCTGTTCGTCGGTCTGCGAACGTCGCTTGTGATGGCCGCCAACATTCCGTTTGTGGTGATCGGTTCGCTTGCCCTCATTCGCACGATGGGCGTTGAGTTGGAGCAAATTTCGCTTGCCTCGATCATCATCGCGTTGGGGCTGCTGGTCGACAATGCGGTCCAAGTTTGCGACCAAACACGAACCAATATCCTGTCGGGGATGAAGCCTGGGCCTGCCGCCGTTAAAGGTGCAACCACGTTGATGTTCCCTATGCTGTCGGGAACCTTAACGACGGTAGCAGCATTCTTGCCAATGCTATTTGCTCTGTCCGGAGGCAGCGCCGAATACGTCTACAGTCTGCCGGTCACACTTTCGACAACGCTGCTCTTGAGTTGGTTGTTCGCCATGTCGATTTGCGTGGTCTTGGCAGCTGCCTTCATCCGCGCTCCTAAGGATCCGAATCGACCAAGTGCTCCGCTTCCATGGCTAAACGAATTCTTTGAGAGATTTCGAAAACGCCTGGGAAGGAAAGGGAAATCGACGGACTCTACCGCGCAGGAGAGTGGTAACATCTTCCTGGAAGTGTATGGCTGGACGGCAGGCTTGGCGGTTCGGTTTAAATGGTTGACGGTATTGGCATCATTGGGACTGCTATACGCGGCCTTACAGTTGCCGGTTAGCAGCGAGTTCTTCCCGCAGGATCGGCGGGACCAATTCTTTGTTCAGGTTACGTTGCCGGAAACGGCCACGATTGACCAAACCAATGAGATCGTGAAGCAGGTTGAGGATGCGATTAAGAAGCTCAGCCCGACCGTTGATCCTGAAACAGGCGAGACCGTCAAGCGATTAAGAACGATGCGTTCGTTGGTTGGCCGCGGTGGAGCTCGGTGGGCTTTGAGCGTGAACCCTCCTTCTCCGGGTTCGAACGTGGCTGAGGTGCTCGTCAGAACCACAGATGGCAAGTGGACCGATGTCATGATTCGCGAGCTTCGATCATTGGTTGATCTGGGCGACAAGGAGCGTGGTATTCTACCCATCGCTGGAGCCCGCGTAACGACCAAGCGGTTGTCGATGGGGCCATCTGCTGCTCCCGTTGAAATGCGTATAACGGGTGACGGGTTTGCCGACATCAGTGAGCTTCGACATGTGGCGAATGAAATCAAGTTAATGCTTCGAGAGGAAGCGGGCACTTGGGACATCACTGATTCGTGGGGCGTCGATAGTTTTCAATTGGATATCGAAGTCGACGACGAGAAGGCCAATTTGTCGGGCGTATCCAACGCTGCAGTGGCGGACACGTTGAACGCCTACTTCAGTGGATTGCAATTGACGACTTTCCGTGAAGGCGACCATGTGGTGCCAGTGTATTTTCGACTGCGACCAGAAGATCGTCGCGACCTGTCGGGCATCAACTCGGCGTTTGTGGAAGGTGAGAACGGAAAGATTCCGTTGAATTCGGTCGCACGCATCCTTCCAACATGGCAGCCAGGCAAGATCGAGCGACGCGATCAAAACCGTACCATCAAGGTGTCTGCGGAAGTCGAAGACGGCATTTCGGGCAACGATGTCGTGCTGCGTGTTTGGAATTCCGAGCGGATGCAAGAGTTAAAAGAGTCTCTGCCAGTTGGCTACAAGATTGAAATTGGCGGAGCACTGGAATCCAGTCAGGATGCGTCTGTCGAGATGCTTACGTCGTTCGGCATTTCATTTCTTTGCATCGTGTTGGTCTTGGTCGTTCAATACAACGGTTGGTCCAAGACGCTCGTGATTCTGACGACGTTGCCGTTGGCTGTAATCGGAGCATGGTTGGGGCTTTGGGCGACGGACAGCCCGTTGGGGTTCATGCCACAACTCGGACTGTTGTCGTTGTTCGGTATCGTGCTGAATACCGGAATCATCTTTATCGAATTCGCCGATATTCTGATCGAACGCAAACGCGACCAGTTGTCGGAAGACGGGAATGCAACCGGGCCTATCGCCGGGCTATCGCGACAAGAGTTCCGCGATTGTTTGATCGCCGCAGGAAAACAACGCATGCTGCCGATCTTCCTGACAACGGCAACCACCATTGGTGGACTGCTTCCGCTCGCACTATCTGGCGGCCCACTGTGGGAAGGAATGTCGTGGTTGATGATCTACGGTTTGATCGTGGCAACGCTGTTGACGCTGTACATTGTGCCGGCGCTTTATGCCATCATCGTCGAGACGTTTCGTATCAATCCCGTGGCTGCGGCACCTCAAGAAATCCAAGACTAGCGTAGCTGCGTCCTGAACGAGTCAGCAGTGCGATGTTGCGTTATGATCGTTGCAACAGGCTATGCGATCTTTTGAATCCAGCCGTGGGTGTCGCTTGCGGTACCTTGCTGGATGTCGACCAAGGCTTTTCGAAGCCGTCGAGTGTTCTCGCCGGTCGTTCCATCGCCTAGCGTGAACTCTTTGCCTTCATAGATCAGTGTGCCAACGCCCGCTAGGACGGCTGCGGTTCCCGACAGTGCGGCTTCGCCGTGTTCGGTCCACTTCAACAGATCATCAACTGTGAAGTTGCGTTCTTGCACCTCATAGCCAAGATCCTTGGCCAGCGTGAGTACCGAGTCACGCGTCACACCGTGCAGGAAGGCGTCATTGAGCGGCTTGGTGACAATCGTCTTGTCATCAATAAGAACGAAGTTCGATGCACCCGTTTCCTGTACGTCGTTGCTGGGACAGAAAAGAATCTGATCGATTCCCCATTTGTCCTTGGCGTCCAAAGTCGTTCCCAAAGCGGAAGCATAGTTGGCGCCTGTTTTGACACGGCCAAACTGTGGGGTCGTTCGAGGCATCTTGTCTTCGACTAGCAGGCGAAGCGCTTTTTCACCGGCTGCGAAGTAATTGCCCACCGGCGAAGCCAACACGTAAAAGATGGCTTGAGGGCTGGCTGTGCTGGCCGCTCCGATATTGGGTACTGTGCCAAGCAAGACTGGGCGCAGGTAGAGCGATCCCGGAGCTGGCGGGACTAGTTCAATCGCGTCCGTGACGACATCGACGATCATTTTTTGAAAGAGTTCGACGTCGGGCGGTGGCAGCCTCAGCGTCTGGGCACTTTGGAACATGCGTTCCGCGTGCTTGTCAGCGCGGAAGACGCCAACCGTTCCGTCTTCCCAGCGGTATGCCTTGAGGCCTTCGAAGCACGAACTGCCGTAGTGCAGACAATGCGACCCAGGGTGCAACGAGAATTCGTTCAGCGGGATTAGCCGCGGGGTCGACCAGCCGCCATCAGATTCAGTGTCGATTTCTGAAATCGAAATCCGTTCGGCCAAGACCGATCCAAAGGGACTTAGCTGCGGAAGATCGTCCGCCGAATAGCGCCAGTTACGGGAAGTCATGTTTGGCTCCGCCGCCCCGCAGCATCAGCTGGCGCGACGTGCAAGTTTCTTAGTTTCGATGCGACCTTCTGCCATCCGCAGCATACTATCGGCCTGCTCCGCAATCGCTTGATCATGTGTGACCATGACTATAGTAAGCCCCTGATCTTGGTTCAAGCTGCGCAAAACATTCATGATTCCCTGACCTGTTTTCTGATCCAAGTTGCCGGTTGGTTCGTCGGCCAACAGCACCTTAGGTTGCAGCATCAGCGAGCGGGCAATTGCTACTCGCTGCATCTCGCCACCTGAAAGCTCGCGAGGGCGATGCTTCAGTCGGTGCCCCAAACCTACGGTTTCTAACAACTCGATGGCGCGACGGCGGAATTCGCGTTTCTTACTCCAGTACTGAAAAACCGAGCAAGAAATCATGCTCGGAAGTAAGACATTTTCGACCGTCGTGAGTTCGGGGAGCAGATGATAAAACTGAAAGATCATGCTCAGGTAGCGATTTCGCAACATATCCCGACCGCGCGCGGCCAGATTGTCGATGCGATTTCCTTCAAAATAGATCTCTCCAGCATCCGGCTGATCCAATGTGGCCAGCAAGTGCAGTAACGTACTTTTGCCGGAACCGCTCTGTCCAACAATGGACTTGAACGCACCTAGCTCGACATCAAAATCAACGCCGCGAAGTACGGGGATTTCTACGTTGGCCTTGTGATAACTCTTGGCCAAGTTCTTGCAACTAAGAATGACGCTTTCGCCACTCTTGGTTTTCGTGGATGGGCGAGTACTCGTGGCAACGCCTTCGGATCCTTGCAGCTTCAAACTATTCATAGCGTAGCGCCTCTACTGGATGCATCCTTGCGGCGCGGATAGCTGGCATGATGCTGGCCAACACCGCGATGACGAGTGCTCCGACGACAATCCAAGCGATTGTGAACGGGCTGAGGATCGTGGGGATCTCGTGGAAGTAGTACACGGTTGGGTCAAAGACTTCCTGACCCGTGACGCGTTCGATCAGCTGTGCGATTTCGTTGATATTCCAAACGAAGAGCACGCCCAAAACCATGCCGACACCGGAACCAACGATTCCAAGTGCAAAGCCATAGCTGAGGAAGATCGACATAACGCCTTGGCTAGGTGCGCCCAACGATTTCAAGATACCGATGTCCTTCGTTTTTTCCACAACGATCATGAAGAAGGTCGCGAAGATACCGAACCCAGCAACACCGATGATCAGGAACAGCAGGATGTTCAGGATGGCCGTTTCCCATTGCACGGCGGCCAATAATGGACCCTGCATATCCTTCCACGTTTCGATGCGATAACGGTGGACATCGACGGGGAACGCAACGCGAAGCTTGTCCCTAGCTTCCGCCAGATTGACGCCTTCGCGTAGCTTCAACTGAATCGAAGTCACTGCCGCGTTGCCTGATTCATAGTCGATCATGCCGCGTAGTTCTTGCAGTCGCGAAAGCGGACAGAAAGCGAACGTCGAATCGTATTCGCTCATCTTGCTTTCGTAAAAGTCCACAACTGTGAATGTTGTGTTTACGGCCTTCGGAGGAGCTCCGGCGGACGGAAACGTGAGCTGCACGTCGTCGCCAGGCCGGCAAAGGAAGTAGTCGTCGACGCCACCATCCGCGTTGCGATGTTTGATATTCGAAATTGCGATGCCCAGTACGATGCCAGGATGCTGCTCGACCATGGCGTCGAAAGTGGACCCGACCTGTTCGTCTTGAAGTGTTGGATCCACAAGGCCTTCGAACCCCGGCGGCGGTCCATCGTTTGCGCTGGAGATGATTGGTTCACCGCAGTGAGGACAGGCTTCACCTGCGTCGACTTCGTGAGAAGCCGTGGCGATGCTCGATGTGCCGTTGTTTAAGTCGGTGTTAAACGCAAACTGTTCCGGCTGTTGTTCGGTGTTGCCGGCTTGCTCTGAGTTGTATGCGCGGCGACTAGCTTCGGCGCGTTTTAACTCTTGGTCATAGACCCGTTGCGAGTGCACTTTCCAACGACGGTAGCCCCAACCGGCTTGCTCAAGACGGGACTGCCGTTCTGGCTGATCTGTATATCCCGTGTCATAGCCGTTGTCTCGCAACTGAAAGCTAAGCTGATTGCGATTCTCGGGGTGCAGCAGGAACTTGCTGAAATCGCTGACGTTCGCGTAGGTCGCGTCGTCGATGCCAATCAGATTTACTTGACGAGTTTCCCACTGATCGAAGACTCGATAGCTCAACACAGCGGGAACATGCACGGTGGTTGTTAGGCCCTCTAAATCGTCTCCCAGTACGTCCCGGATCTTGTCGGTTGTCGACGTCGAGTCGGCAATTCCGTCCAGCCCGTGAGACGCCACAACGACGTCGGAGAGAATGCCATGCAGTCGCACGTACATTTCCTCTCGAAAGCCAGACATGACGCTGTTGACTACGATCATCGTAGCCACGCCCAGCATCACGCTAACAATTGAGGCAAGAGCAATGTAGCGCGTACGCAAATAGCGTGTCGCTAGTAAGAACTTGAACATCGCCAGTCCTTTGGCTGATTGGTTCGTTAGTTGATTTGATTTTGTTGGCCGATTGTGGTTCAGCCAGACCGTCCTTCGTTCTGCGATTCCGTTCGCGTTGGTCGAGGAGGCGTTAGCTCTCGGGCCGAAGCAGTGGAAACAGAATTACGTCGCGGATCGATTGAGAGTTCGTAATTAACATGACCAATCGATCGATACCGATTCCGAGTCCACCAGCTGGTGGCATTCCCTGACGTAACGCTCGGATGAAGTCGTGGTCCATTTTTGCCATCGAGTCTTCTTCCGACATGCCGTCTAATTGTGTCTTGAATAGCTCTTCTTGCAAATCCGGATCGTTCAATTCCGTGTAGGCGTTTGCTAGCTCCATGCCGTGAACGAACAATTCGAATCGTTCGGCAATCTCTGGTTGATCACGCTTGCGCTTTGTCAGCGGACATATACTCGCTGGATAATCAATCACAAAGACCGGTCCGACCAAGTTGTCTTCTACTTTCTCCTCGAAGACTTCGTTCTTGATCACATCCGGATGCTTTCCTTCGGTGTCGAAGCCGATTTTTTCTGCTAGCTGCTTCACGGCTGCCACGTCGTTGGGGTCAACGCCTGCGTGCTTGGCAAACAGTTCGTTGTAGGTCGCACGCTGAAACGGCGGCGTGAAGTCGATTGTTTTGTCTTCGCCCCACGGCAGTACATAGTCCTGGCCGGTCGCCTTGATGGCATTTGTGATGATTGCTTCGGTCAGATCCATCATGGTGCCGTAGTCACCATAGGCTTCGTAGACTTCCATCATCGTGAATTCAGGATTGTGCTTGGGGCTAATTCCTTCGTTCCGGTACACACGCCCCAGTTCGTAGACGCGTTCGATGCCGCCGACTAGCAGTCGCTTGAGGTGCAGTTCGAGGGCAATCCGCATGAACAAATCCATATCCAGCGCATTGTGGTGCGTCTCGAATGGCCGAGCAGCAGCGCCACCCGCCACGGTGTGCAGCGTCGGGCCTTCGACTTCGCAGAAGCTTTTGTCGTTGAGAGTTTCTCGAATCGACTGCACGATCTTTGTTCGGTTTAGGAATCGCTCCCGCACGCCCTCGTTGTAGGCCATGTCGATGTAACGCATCCGCTGACGCAACTCTTGGTCCTTCAGACCATGGTGCTTCTCTGGTGGCGGATCGAGGGCTTTGGTGAGGAACGTAAGATCCTTCACGAAGATACTGATCTCTCCCGTTTGCGTGCGACGTAGTTGACCGTCCGCGCCAATCAGGTCCCCGAGATCGAAATGGCTGGCAAGCTCCCAGTTCTCTTCGCCAACCTGCGACTTGCCGATAAACAATTGAATGCGTGCCGTCTGGTCTTCCAGGTCAATGAACATGACCTTTCCCTTGTCGCGGTTGCTCATGATGCGACCGGCGACACGAACCGTAGGGCCCGTCATTTGGCCCTTGCCTTGTTCCTTCATCCACGCACGAAAGTCAAAATCGCAGTCATCCACTTCCGCTGGCAGATCTACGACGTCGCCCGATTCCAATTGCAGCTTGGACTCACCGATCCGGCCACGAACAGACTCGATTGCCTCACGATCATCGAAACGTTGTCCCCAGGGGTCCAAGCCCATGGCAGAGATCTTTTCGAGTTTGGCGCGTCGAGCTTCTTCGGGGTTGAGTCCTCCTGTGTCTTGATCGGGTGCGGAATCGGACATGTTGGGGCCTGCGCTAGGTGTGGTTTCCGTGAGGCGTAAAAGATCGGGAATTGTAGATGGAACGCCGCGTTTTGACGATAGCATCCGCAAATCGGCGGCA
>CAYQMZ010000011.1:0-3616 GCA_964418725.1 uncultured Pirellulaceae bacterium | reverse complement strand
AAAGCCTCACGCACCACCTGATAGAGGCTGGTAGCTAGAAAGCCAAATAGCCCACCAATCACGGCCGCGGAGACAGCGCCGAACAACACGTTGACGATTGCCAGATCGTTCCACATGAACCACGTCAGGACGGCCGAGGCGACGATGGAGCAGAATGCTGCCCCGATTCCCACGCCGTAATAGATTGGTTGCCGTTGTAGAGGCTTCTGTTTGCTCAGTTGGGTGGTCGGGGCGAAATCAGACTTTCGGGCCTCCATGGGTTGTGTCAGCTTGCCCACCGAGCCTTCTGGATCTTCTCCATCGTCTTCGGTGTCACTGTTTCCCACGTCCTGGCTTGCTCGCAGTCGACCACCTAGGGCGGCACCGGCAACGTGGGCAAAAATCGACAGAACGGCCAGAATGATGACCGCCGCAGCGGACGGTCCAAATCGGAAATGGATTTCTTGAACAACTAGCACGCCCACGGCCACCACAGCCGTCAGCACGAATAGCGAACGTAGGCTGTAGTTGCGGTATTGAAACGAGAGCCCCGACTTTCGGTCGTTCAATTCCCTTAGTTTTCGAGTCATAACGCGGGCTGTACGGTAAGTGTCGGCGTCCAAAATCAATTGTAGGTGTCTGCTTAGAATTTTGACCACTCGCAGCGATCGTAAATTCTTGTGCTGGAATCCTAGCTGAGCCGAGCCGTAACGTCGTCCAGGATTGCCCAGCGTGAACGATCTAAAACCAAGCACTTGTCAGGGTTGGCTCGTTTGATCAGACTTTGTGGGAGGCTGGCGACCCATTTTGTATGTGCTCCATGATCTGTGGAACTATGGAAGAAACACTAAAACAAAACGCCCGAGAAATCGGACTGGAACGGACCGTCGATTCGCTGAAGGAATTGATCGTTGATCGATTCAATGTAGCCACCGACTACGACGGTATCCAACCTGATGAACCGCTGTTCTCTGTTGGAGTTGGGTTGTCCTCGATCGAGGGGCTGGAGTTGCTCACGCTGATTGAGAAAAAGTACGGCGTCGTAATCCAGGATCTCGACTATTGGATCGACGAATCGCCAACGCTTGAGGGTGTGGCCAAGTACCTTATTGAGAATACGCCTACGCCTGAATAGCCGCTCGATCCGGCCGGCACATGCGTCAGCTTTCTTCACCAGCGCTTTGCTGTCTGCTTGCCGAAGGCGAGCCCGTTCAAACGACCCGTGACGTTCCAGGCAAGATCCGCTGTTTAAGTTCCTGGCAGATGAGTCACTTGCCGACGCCAGGGTGCAGCGCAAACTTCAACGTTGCGTGCTCCCTCAGCCAGTCGTGAATCTGTGCCTTCAAGTTCGCGTCCTCTGGAACCTGTCCAACAACGACCGGATCACCTGCGATTAGATCGCTTAACTCCGCGAGCACTTCAGTCGCCACTTTTGCGAACTGGTTCTTTTCTTCCGCGGTGAAGACGATACGGCGCAGACGCACACGCCCGTTGCCATCAGATTTGAGCCAATGAGGTTCGTGCTTATACGTGGCGACCATCTGCTCTCGCCAAAATGCTCTTCTCAGCTCACCACTGGTGTTGAACTGCAGAACCGTATCTTGTCCCCAAAAGACACTTAACGCACCATTGTCCCGAAAGCCGCAAAACACATTCGACGACCTGTTGTTCGGTTCATCGACGGCGAACTCAATTCGGCTGGTGAAGGCGGAAGCATCCCGCAAGAGGTCTTCGCGATCGTGGGCATCCTTTGCCATCGCTATCCTATCCGTAAAGAAATTACCTGCGAGACAAAGGCTCGCGACTTGTGCCGGGCGACTTACGTTTCGCGGCTGCGGTAACGTTGGCTCACTCGATTCAGGAGTGCTTTGTCGTCGGTGGACAGACTTGGCATGCCTTGATCATGCAGGCGTTTGAGCACTTCATCAACACGGCGTTCGTCGTCGGCTTCCTGTTCCAACTCCATCTGCTCTTGCTTCTCACGTCGACGTTCCAACCACGCGCGAATCAGTCCCGGTTGCGGTTGTGGCCGGGTTTCCGTTTCTACCTTGGAGCTTCGCTCAAGGCTGGTGTAGCCCTGAGAAAAATCGTAGCCAAATACGGTGTCGTCATCCATTTCGACTTCTGTCTGCTGAATCTCTTCGCGGCGCGAATTGAAGTAAACGTAGATCGACAACAAAGTCAGCACAAACCAAAGCGGCGGCTGTGGTCCTGTAGCGTACCGTTGGAAGGCGAGGATGGCAGCGACACCGCCAACAGCAGCAATCACTTTGCCCAATCGACAAATGAATAGATGTGATTGACGCGAGTCGACTTCAGGCCAAAGGAATGTCAAAGCTGCGTGCAGCGATCGGCCACCGTCGAACGGATAAACTGGCAACAGATTTACCAGGATCAGACACCAGTTCACCCAGAACACAATCTTCAAAATAGAGATCGTGGTCAGGTCGTAAACAACAGGATCGTCTGGCTGTAGGAATGAAACGCTGGGTTGCAGCAATTCAATCAGCGGAAACGACGGAGCGGACAGACCAATGGACACAGCACACGCAAAGCAGACCGCGGCATTCGTAAGAATCCCAGCCATCAACGCGACAAGTTCGCTGTGTGGTTCGTAAGGCACACGGACCGAACTGAGCCCACCGAGTGGTGCGATGACGACTTCGTCTGCGATTCCGCCCAACCGTCGGGCAACGATGACATGCGAGATTTCGTGCAGCAGCACGCTGCCCAGGAACGTCAGAAGGATTACTGCACCGAGCCAGTCAGAAGCACCTGGGAACTGACTTGTGAGGTAAAGCACGAACGTCGCAAAGAAGAAGAACATCATGTGCACACGCACATGAACGTTCCACCACCTACCGAGGCTTACGCTCCAGATCCACGGATTACGCATTTTCGAACTTTACGACAACGGACGTTAACTTGGAGACGTTAAATCTCTCGACCTTGCTCGATCGAATTTCAGCGTGTCTTCCCCTTACTACGCTTGACGACCAACGCACATACTCCCCCTACTTACAGTCTATCAACGGCCTGATAGAGGTTCAACGAAACGATTCGCGATTCGCTGGCACCGGTTTCGAAGTCTTTGCTGAGACGTAAGATACGGAAATACAGCTTTTGCCTAGACAGGTTATGGATATCACCGTCGTGGATAAGAAACGGTTGCTGGATTCCCAGCGGTTTTATGTTGAAAGGTTGCGTTACGAAACCGAAACGGGAGATAAGGCCCAACGTGATGTTGTTCGACATCCTGGGTCTGTTGCTATCGTTCCATTGCTCGAGGATCGCGTTTGTCTGATACGCAACTTTCGCGTGACCGTCGATGATCAGTTGATCGAGATTCCCGCCGGCACGATGGAGCCGCCAGAGCCTGCTTTGGATTGTGCTCACCGCGAACTGATTGAGGAAACGGGCTACCGCGCTGGGAAGTTGGAGTTCCTAAGATCGTTCCTGCCCGCACCGGGGATTCTGGATGAAGAGATGCACCTCTTTGTGGCGTCGAACTTAAAGTTGGGCGAACCGGCTCGAGAACTGGGTGAGCAGATTGAGAATCACCTTGTTTCGTTCGAAGAGGCTCATCGTTTGGTAAGCGACGGTTCCATCCGAGATGCAAAGACGATGTTGGGAATCC
>CAYQMZ010000010.1:28252-30349 GCA_964418725.1 uncultured Pirellulaceae bacterium | reverse complement strand
AACGACGCGCGAGTGGTTTTCTACCGCTAGAAATCACGCTATCTACTCAAATCAGGGCGGCATCTATGATGATGTCCTAAAGTACTTGAAGCTCTGAACGGCGCACACTGTCGGCTACGTTTCATCAAGGTCGTCGAAGTAGCCTTCAGGAAACGGGTTCTCGAATTCGATTGATGCTTCGTCGTCGGGAAGATCCTTCGAATCTTCCATGGGCGGCGGTTGAACTTGTTCGTTCATCGCAGCCGAGAATTCCTCCAACTCCTCTTTCGTGAAAGTGGGCTTTGAAACCCCGTCTTTTTGTTCCTCGCGTTTGCCTGAACGTCTTGGTGGTTGCTTTTCGGGAACGAAATCCAATACCGCATCCAACCACACGTCCGAGTCGATAGCTGTCACGCGCCGACCTGCTGCGACATGAATTCGATGGTCGCTGGACACCACAACCAATTGGCTGGGCGTTGGATGCTGCCGAATCAGTTGCACGATCAAGTCATCTGCCGAATTCTCCTGACGGGCGAAAACAACGTTCAGATGCTTCCAGCTACTGCGGTCTGGGAGATGTTTGGGGGCGTTGTCGGAATCGAACACGATCGTGATTTTCGTGTAACGACTGGCGGGCAAATGGCTCGCCAGCAACGATAGCAGCCCCTCACGGCAACGCCGCAGTTCACCTTCGGCCTGCGATGATGGCCGAAACCTCGACACATGCATCAGGTTATAGCCATCAACGATCAGCTGCAGCTTTTTACGCCGCACGACTTCGCTAGCGATGTGACGCTGCCGACTTTCTTGTTGGTTGGTCTTGTCGCTGCGTCGCCGATTCAAGAAACTCCTCCGCTCGCTGGTCGTTGGTTCGCCCATTCTTTCGCGATACCAGCAGACTGGCTAGTGCCGATTCCCTGTCGATCACCTTTTCGATCGTTTACCGAGGCGTTCAATTTGTTCCGTTGCTCATCAATTCCGGCGTACCCAAAGTTGGCGCTAGTGATCTGCTGTGTCATCGCGTTGTCGGGCTGTCGGCTGTTGACGGGACGCTACGCCGGACCATCGCCGGACGGACACATAGTGGCTCTGCCTAATCCAGTGGAACTGCCAGTAAGTGATGTCGATTTTACCTGGGATCAAATCGTCGACATGGTGGACGACTATTTCGAAATCGCGCGTGAGCAGCGCGTGACCGAAATTGAAGGAGTGTTGATGGAGGGTACCATCGTCACGAAGCCTAAGGTTGGCGCTGTTGGCGACGACTTTTTGTTGGGGGATGCTGGGTGGCGATACGAGAGGCTACATTCGACGCTTCAATCGCTTCGACGACAAGCCCGATTGCGTGTCATTCCTGCCGGTGTTGGGTTTCGAGTTCACGTCGAGGTCCACAAGGAACTGGAAGACGTGAGCCAACCAGAATATTCGACGGTGACGTCCAGCGTTCAGCGGCACGACGGTAGCCTGGTCACATCAGACCTCACGGACCGACGAATGGGGCCGGCCACGCTCGGATGGATCCAACTGGGCCGCGACACCGCCCTGGAGCAAGCGATGCTGCGAAACTTGCACGCACGACTCCACTCAGTGACTGAAGCCTATTAAATCTAGCTGCTTTTCAGTGACTGAAGCTCATTAGGCAATTGCAGCCTAGGCGTTGGCTGCAAGGCTCGACTTGCGAAACACGGTGGCGACGTCAACGGTTATTCGCTTCTTCCAGCGTTTTTGAGTGTCTTGTGACTTTTGCTCCGTTCTGCCGCTATAACAGTTTGAGCACGCGACAGTGGGACGCTGAGTACCGGCATGCCCGACGAATTGGATGACAAACAGGTGGTGGCTGCAGTTATCGATGGCGACATCGAGAGCTTTGCGCTGCTGGTGCGCCGTTACCACGGCCCACTGTTCCATCTTGCGGCGAACAAACTGAAGTGCGACGACATCGCTTCGGATGCGGTGCAGGACGCATTTATTTGCGCGTTCCGCTCACTTCATACGTACAAGCCGGAATTCGCGTTTCGCACGTGGCTATGGACGATCTTATTGAATCAATGCCGCCGACATGGTGCTCGGCAGGCAAAGCGAGCTACAACGAACGTCTCGCTGCCGGCGGTGTTTGGG
>CAYQMZ010000010.1:11158-28213 GCA_964418725.1 uncultured Pirellulaceae bacterium | reverse complement strand
CGATGATGTCGCGATGGCTCGCGAGCGAGCGGTAGTGCTACGCAATCTGCTGGAAGAACTGCCGGAAGCTCAGGCAGATGCGATTCGGTTCCGGTTCTTTGGCCATCTGCAATACAAGGAAATTGCGGCTGTCATGCAGTCGAGTTTGAGCTCGGCCAAACAGCGCGTGCGATACGGATTGGAAGCGTTAGGAAAGCTCGTGCGCGATAGAAACTTGAAGGACTCGTTGCCTTTTGGAGACTCCTATGAAGACCGCACTTAAATGCGATGAAGTTTTTGATCTATTGACGGCAGGTCCACTCGACGAAGCCGAATCCAATCAGGCGGCTGGAGTCGACGAGCACTTATTGGAATGCGATTCGTGCCGAAACCTCGCCGAAGCGATGCGGCCCGCCCTTCACATTCTTCACGAATCATTGCCGCCGGAGCAACTTGAAGGACTGCCAGTCTATTTGTCTGCCGATGATCTGGCTGTTCGAGAAATCATGCGGCAAGTTCGATCAGCACCGACGGTTCGACCAGAACGCGGTCGCCTCACAACCACCTTGCTATGGCTAGTCGCTTCTGCAGCATGCCTGCTAATCGGGACCTGGATTTACAACTCGAGTGTTTCTGTATCCAGTGCGAACGAACCTAGTTCCCTCGCGTCCATGTCACTGCCGCCGGCGTGTACGGAACCACTAGATGCCGAACTCGACCACGAGCAGACCGAGATCGCGAACAAGTATGAGTGTTGCACTCGATGCCACAACTCATCCACCAAGACATTGGAAGATCACACAAAGCTAAGTTCGATCTTGTTGGCTTGCCAACATTGCCACACGGGGCTGTAGCACAAACTAACCGACGGCGCGGAGCCAATCCGAAACGGCTGTCTCGCACGCAAACAAAAACGCCTCCTCTAAGCATCGTACTCAGAGGAGGCGTTTTTGTTGATCAGCGAATCGCGTTCACGATGTCGGTGTAACGCAACTCAAAACATTTGGAGCTACTTAGCTCGACGACCTTGGCGATAGAATCCGACAGACTCGAGAGCCGCGTAGACTTCTTCAAGCGTCTTCTCACCAAAGTTGGAAATCTCCAACAGATCTTTGCGAGTGCAATTCAACAGATCGCGAACTGTGAAGATGCCGCGTTCTTCCAGGCAGTTGGTCGTGCGAACCGACAACCCGATTTCAGCCGTGCTCATTTCAAGTCGCTCGGCCTGAGTTCGGCGTTCTTCTTCAGCTTGGATAAGAGGAATGCGTGTCGCCATGTGGGGTCCCTCCCTTCACAAAAAGACATTCGTACGTAGAACAGTTGGCGGGAAAGTATAACAACACCATTTGGTTTGGGTAAAAAAAACAGAGCCTACGGCCAACTTTCCAAAGTTTTCCCAAAGAATCTTTCGTAAGCATTTGCCGTCATTGGGGGCTGGTCGCTGCTAGCTGACTATGAGTTTTTCACTGGATGAACTTAACGACCCCCAACGCGAGGCTGTCGAGCACGTCGACGGACCGCTGTTGATCCTAGCCGGTCCAGGCAGCGGAAAGACGCGCGTTGTTACGCACCGCATTGCCAACCTTCTAAGGCGAGGCGTTCCGTCGCGGCACATCTTGGCCCTGACGTTTACGAACAAAGCAGCCGAGGAGATGCGTGAGCGGGTTGATAACCTCATGCCCGGCGAGTCCGTTTGGATCAGTACCTTCCACCGATTCTGTTCGCGGTTGTTGCGTGAGCACGCTTCGCTTGTCGGGTTGGGAGAGAACTTCACGATCTTCGACACTAACGACAGCCAGCGTGCAATCGCGCACGTAATGTCGGGGCTCGCTGATGAAATCAATGCCAAGCAAGTTACGCCACAGAAGTTGCTGTACGCCATCAGCAAGTGCAAGACAGAACTGATTACGGCAGAGAACTATCGGCCGTCGTCCCGTGATTCTGTCGCTGTCATGTTGGCCAAGGTATACCCCGCGTACCAACAGCAGTTGATGACCGCCAATGCCGTAGACTTCGACGACCTTCTCCTACACACCGTTGAACTGCTGCGTAACAACGAAGAACTGCGTCGGGAACTAGACGAGCGTTACCGTTACGTCATGGTCGACGAATATCAGGACACCAATCTTGCCCAGTACGCGATTGCTAGGGCGTTGTCCATTGATACGCCCAACCTGGCAGTCACCGGCGACCCGGATCAGTCCATCTATGCGTGGCGTGGCGCGAACATTCAAAACATTCTGGGTTTCGAACGTGACTACCCCAACGTCAAGGTCGTCCGACTGGAACACAACTACCGCAGCACTCCCTCAATCTTAAGCGCCGCGGACAGCTTGATTCGCTTCAACAGGCAACGCAAGAAGAAGTCGTTGATCGCCGTACGCGAAGACCAACAGCCAGTCCAGTTGCTGGCCTTTCCAAGTCAGCAAGACGAAGCCCGGCACATTGCATTGGAGATAAAGTCGTTGGTTGCCAAGGGAGAACGCAGCTACAAAGACTTTGCCATTTTCTATCGCATCAACGCTCTGTCGCGTTATCTTGAACACGGACTTCGCGAGTTCGACATTCCCTACCAGGTGTTGAACGGAGTTGAATTCTACCAGCGAAAGGAAGTCAAAGATGTGATGGCTTACTTGCAACTGGTGAACAACCCCAAGAATGACATCGCATTCCTTCGCATCGTCAACATGCCACCGCGCGGGCTAGGGAAGGTCACGATTGGCAAGATCGCCGATTTCGCTCGCAAGAATCAAATCTCTCTGCTCGACGCCAGCCAGCAATTCCTTGGCTCGCTCAGCAAGCGCGCCGCGACGGGTCTCCAAAAGTTCATCGAAATGATCGAGCGTTGTCAGCGTTTTGCCACCTCGCCCGTGGAGGAAGTACTGGGCCATATCCTCTCGGAATCTGGATACGCCGAGTACGTGGCGACCAGTGATGAAAAGGTGGATGAGGACCGAGGGGCGAACATTCAAGAGCTGCTCACTGCTGCAAGACAGTTCGACATGCTGCATGACGGCGGCGACTACTTGGAAGCCTTCCTGGAACAAACGTCGTTAGTCGCGGACACCGATGCGTGGGAAGGTGAGCTTGATAAGGTCACGATGATGACGCTCCACGGCTCGAAGGGTTTGGAATTCCCCGCGGTCTTCATGGTGGCACTTGAGCAAGGAAAACTGCCGCACGAACGGAGCTTGAAAGAGCCCGACCAAATGGAAGAAGAACGGCGGCTGATGTTCGTTGGGCTGACGCGAGCCCGAGACGCGCTGACCATTTCGTATGCCAAGTACCGTGACTATCGAGGCCAAAAGTCGCCCGCGATTCCAAGTTCGTTTTTGATGGAGTTGCCCCACGACGAAATGCACGTTGTCGTGCCAAACCAACCTACGTCGCCGGACGCCTGGGATGGCGTGGATGACATGGGTTACGAAGAAGAGGTCTATCGAGACGACGATCTCGCTGGCGATGATTTGTCGGAGGAGAACCTGGCCGACGACGCTTTAGAATTCGATCCTTCTATGTTCGAGAACGATTCAGCGGACACGAGCCAGGACTCGGCGGTCGCGGATGATTCACCAGGCAATGGTATGTCTGGTCGCGAAACGAATTCAAGCTCAACAGCGAAGTCAGTTCCTCCCGCGTCGCTTGCAGGGTTGAAGACTGCGGCATCGCTGGCGGGAGAGGGAACCGCAACTCCCAAGGAGAAGCCTCCGCGGGCGAACCCAGACATCTTCCGCCACGGGATGCGAGTGAAACATCCCGAATATGGACTAGGAAAAATCGTTGCTCTTTCGGGTGAGGGTCGCAATCGAACGGCAACGGTCAACTTCGTCACGGCTGGGGAAAAGAAATTCATGTTGTCTCGCAGCCCTCTACAGCCCGTCGGCTAGTTCAACCCGGCTGTGGCATTACCAATCCGTGGAGTGTGCGACGAGATTCTGATTTAGCTATGATTTGTCCCGTCGTTGACCGAACGAGAAACTCGCCACCCCAACGTTGCAGAAGTTTGCCATGAATCCGAGAGAATCCGCCACACAACGAGTGTTGATGCTGGCCGCCTGTTTCTTCATCGCCTGCCTCGCCACCGTCGGATCGGCCGAGACGACGCGTCCTAACATCGTGCTTATCATGTGCGACGACATGGGATTTTCAGATCTGGGTTGCTACGGCGGCGAAGTTTTGACGCCCAACTTAGATCGACTTGCAGCGGAAGGAATGCGTTTCACGCAGTTCTACAACAATGCCAAGTGCACAACGACGCGTGCATCGATTGTCACGGGGCTGTACCCGCGTTTCGGCAAAAGTCACCTCCGGCGAAACATGGTGACGATTGGTGAGGCCATGGGGGCAGCGGGCTATCAGACTGCTCTCTGTGGCAAATGGCATCTTGGGTCCGGCGACGACACGCATCCGTACTACCGAGGCTTTCAATCGTTTTATGGATTGCTCGACGGCTGCTGCAACTTCTTCAACCCAGCCCAGCCAGACCCACCTTACAAGGGCGGTCGCGTTCGGAAGTTCGCCGTGAACGATCAACCGATTTCTGACTTCCCGGCAGATTTCTACACCACTGATGCCTTTACTGATCACGCGATTAAGGCGATCCAAAGTGCCAGTGACGCGCAGAAACCTTTCTTCGTCCACGTCACCTATACCGCTCCGCATTACCCATTGCATGCCAAGCCACAAGACATCGCGAAGTATCGCGGAAAATTCAAAATGGGTTGGAAGCAAATGCGCAAGGATCGGTGGCAGCGCCAACAACAAATGGGACTCGTTTCCAAGGCATGGCAACTGACCGAGGGTGAGTCGCGCGCGTACGCGTGGGAAGAAGCGGATCACGAATTCGAAGATCACCGCATGGCTGTCTACGCCGCAATGATCGACTCGATGGACCAAAACATCGGTCGGATTCTGCAGACGTTGAAGCAGACGGGTCACGATGAAGACACGTTAGTGATGTTCCTGTCTGACAATGGTGGCTGTTCCGAGGAACCCGGAGGTCGCGATCCACAGAAACGTAATCCTGGTCCCGTTGATGACTATGTGGCGGTTGGTCCATCTTGGGGATGGGCACAGAACGCACCGTTTCGTCGATACAAGAGCTGGCTACATGAAGGCGGCATCACAACGCCCTTTATCGCATGGTGGCCGAATAAGATTCCCGCCAACTCCATCAATCGCGACGTGGCTCACATCATCGACCTGCTGCCAACATGCCTTGAACTGACAGGGGCCGATTACCCGCACACCTTTGAAGGCAACGAAATCCTGCCCGTTGAAGGCATCAGCATGTTGCCTCTCCTGCGTGGCCAGCCGCGCGAAGGACACAAACAACTGGCTTGGTACTGGTCGAAGAACCGTGCAATTCGCCAGGGTGACTGGAAGCTCGTTTGGGACAAGCTGAACCCAGACAAACAATGGGAACTGTACAGTCTTGCCAAAGACCGATGCGAGTTCCACGATCTCGCGAAGGAACAACCGGATCGCGTGGAAGCAATGTCCAAAGACTGGTTCGCTTGGGCGGACAAAGTTGGACTCGAGACAAAAAAGATTCAATGACACACACTTCGCGATAACAGAACAGCGTCAACACGAGAGAAACATGAAGTACGCACTTTGCAATGAGATGTTTGTAGACTGGCCGTTCGACAAGGCCTTCGCGTTCACTCGAGAATGCGGCTATACCGGGATCGAACTGGCACCGTTCACGATGGGCACCGACGCGTTTGCGATCAGTCCAGAGAAACGCGAGGAAGTCCGACAGCAAGCCGCCGCGGCCGGGCTGGATGTTATTGGGCTACATTGGCTGCTGGCGAAAACCGAGGGCTATTATCTGACGTCGCCTGACGCAGAGGTTCGCAAGAAGACGTCGGGGTACCTGCAGGAACTGGCCAGATTGTGTGCTGATGTGGGCGGAAACATCATGGTGCTGGGCTCGCCGCAGCAGCGGAACTTATTGCCTGGCGTTTCGCATGATGATGCGATGAAATATGCTGCGGATGTCGTTGCAGGGGCCGTGCCGACGTTTACTGAGCTTGGAGTCACACTGGCTTTGGAACCGCTAGGGCCGGCCGAAGGCGACTTTCTGAATACGGCAGACTTGGGCGCCGAATTGATGGCGACGGTCGACTCTGCAAACGTGCAGTTGCATCTGGATGTGAAGGCGATGAGCACCGAGCCCACAAGCATCCCCGAGATTATCGAGAAACATGCCTCTCGAACGGCTCACTTTCACGCCAACGACCCCAACTTACTGGGACCAGGGATGGGGGACGTTGACTTCGCTCCGATCTTTGCCGCCCTTAAGAAAACGAACTACGCAGGATGGGTCTCGGTGGAGGTATTTGACTACGAGCCGGGTGTTGAGAAGATTGCGAAGGAAAGCATGGCAAACATGCTCAAGCACGCGTAATCGTCTAACGAAGTATCCCAACGCAACTGGCGGATCCTATGCAACGAGTCTCAGGTCGAGCCAACATTTATCCGCAACTGTGGCTGCTCGCCGTTTTAACGATGTGCGTTGCAGGTGCCGGTTGCCTCAAACGATCCAGCCAACCGGAAGTCATCGTTTACACGGCGCTGGACCGAGAATTCTCCGAGCCTATCTTTGATCAATTCGAAAAGGACACCGGAATTCGTGTGCGGGCGAACTTTGATAGCGAATCAACGAAGACTGTAGGGCTGACGACGAAGTTGATAGCGGAAAGTCAGCGCCGCGTGCGATGCGATGTGTTTTGGAACAACGAAATCGTAAACACACTGCGACTAGAAGAACTGGGGCTGCTGCAGCCTTACCAGCCACCACAGATCGACGCGTTTCCGGCTCAGTTCCGTTCCACCAAGAATCACTGGCACGGCTTTGCGGCAAGAGCCCGCGTGTTGATCGTCAACACAAACATCGTTTCGAAGGAGAAGTTTCCTAAGTCGATTTATGATCTGGCCAGTCCGGAGTGGAAGGGAAAGATTGGAATTGCGAAACCGCTGTTTGGCACCACCGCTACGCAAGCAGTCTGTCTATTCGAAGTCTTGGGCGAAGAGAAAGCGCGCGACTACTATTCGAGTCTGCTGCAGAACGAAATACAGATACTGTCCGGCAACAAGCAAGTTGCCCAGGATGTGGCCACAGGCAAGCTGGCCTTTGGACTGACAGATACGGACGACGCAATTATTGAGCTTGAGAAGGCTCACCCAGTCGCGATCGTTTATCCCGACTCTGCTCCAGACCAGCTGGGTACGCTGTTCATTCCTAACACGCTGAGCATTCAAAAGGGCGCCCCTCATCAAGAAACAGCGCAGCAACTGTTGGACTACCTGATGACGGCCAAGGTCGAGAAGCTGCTGGCCGCCAGCGAAAGTGCTCAGATTCCGTTGCACAAAGACGTACAGATTGATTTACGCGTCGAGTCGCCCAATTCCATACATGCCATGGATGTTGATTTTGAAAGCGCAGCCAAACGCTGGGACATGGTGGGAGCATACCTAAAGGAACACTTCACAAGTGCGAAGCATGGATCGCCGACTGTCAAGTGACCAAACGAAAACCCTCATCGTTTTTTACCTTTTCCTGAATGTCCAGTCTGTTTTGGCCCTTGAACTATTCGGGTTAGAGAAATCCGTCCACTCAATCCCCAGAAACCGGTATTGGGCGAAATAACTTGAGCCCACACGGGCGGTTTTGCATTTGTGGCGGCTCCGAAAGAGGACTAGAATTCAGTGCTTGTTCGACAATCGAACTTGCACTTCGTTCTTTGTCTATTATTCAAGGAGACGGGCGAATGCAGATCAGTATTTCGACGCGACACGGACACCTAAGCTCAGGGACTCAGGAAAAGATTGAGGAGAAGGTAGAAAAGCTACTTCGCTTCAACGATCGGCTCACCGCCACGGAGGTGACGATTGATTTGGAGCACGTTGAAACACCTAGCGTCGAGTTCCGCGTTAGCGTAGAAAAAGCGGAAGACTTTATGGCTACCGATGAGCACGAAAATCTCATGGCGGCGGTAGACTCCTGTCTTCATAAAGTGGAACAGCAATTGAGAAAGCATAAAGAGAAGCTTCAAGGACATCGTGGCGCAACCGGACGCAAGACGATCGTCGAGCAGCCAACCGCTGCTGACCTTGAACTGACCGAGTGAAGTCTTGAGATAGCATCAAACGCTTGGCTCCTCGGTCTCGCCGGGGAGCCTTTATCTCTTAGCTGTTTCATCCACAAATCAATAGATACGACAACCGCGTCGCCGCCGACACAGCACACTCTGAGTGAGTCGTCCGTCACCGCCGCGACGTAGGCAGTTTGAAAGGATGAAAATGAAATTCGCTGACTTCGTATGCAAAGAGGCTATTCGGCCTCAGCTAAAATCCGACGACAAGGATTCGGTAATTACCGAACTAGTAGAGTCCCTTGTTGAAGCCGGCCAGATTTCTGTCGACGACAAAGCGGAAATCATTGAAGCCGTCATGAAGCGTGAAGAGCTGGGAAGCACCGGCATCGGTCGTGGAGTTGCTGTACCTCACACCAAGCACGCTGTGGTCGACAAACTTGTTGGAACCGTTGGCGTCAGCGCTGACGGTATCGACTTCAACAGCCTGGACGGTGAAAACGTCCAACTGTTCTTCCTCTTGGTCTCGCCACCCGATCGTCCTGGTGATCACCTGCGGGCACTCGAGAACATTACTCGGCACCTTCGGGAAAACGAAATGTTCCTGAAGTTTCTAAAGCAGTCTAAAAGTGCCGAAGATATTCAGCAGTTACTCGAAGAAGCTGACAACAGCGAATTTGTCTCCGAGTCGAACTGAATCTCATTCGTATCCAACTATGAGCCAATCTGCAGAAAAGAACGTACGCCTGATTAACGAGCAAGGGCTCCACCTGCGCCCAGCTGATCTGGTTGTACGCCTCGCCAACAACTTTTCTGCGCAGATCGAACTACGGAAAGGTGACCAAGTAGCGGACTGCAAGTCGATTCTTTCGGTAATCACCCTAGCCGCGGAAATGGGCAGTGAACTACGAGTTCTTGCCCAGGGGGATGACGCCAACGAGGCCGTTGACGCGATAGTGGAATTGATCGAAAGCGGATTTGCAGAAGACGAGTTACAGGGCGGAACGCAGCTGGCCGGCGAGCACTAAAGCCGACGAGCACCGATTTCGGATAAGCTATCGCCTAATCGCGTTTGGGCCGAGCGATCAGAGAGTTATCGTCTCGAGCGACCAACCGCGCGACAAACTTAGAAAAGAAGAGCGGCTTGCGATAGAACACCCGCCATATCGGAGTGTCATCGCGGGTACAGAGGTTGATGAGCTTTGGCTCGTCCCGCGTACCTAATGCCGACCAAACGATGCAGACATTACAAGGAATCGCAGTATCGCCCGGCGTGGCGATTGGCGAAGCGCTGGTAATTGACCAAGAGGGATTTCGGATTCCTCGGCGGTTCGTTGAACGCAATGCCGTTGAGCATGAACTTGGACGTTGGCGCCAAGCCGCCTCGGCTATTGGCGACCAGCTGCAACAGAGCTGCGACCAGGTCACCGAGCAACTGGGCGAGCACTACGGTGCCATCTTTGCCGCCCAACTTCAAATGCTTCGCGATCCGCACCTGAAGTCTCAGGTCGAGTCTCTCATTCGCGGGAAACACTACTCCAGCGAGTTTGCCGTCAGCCAGACGCTGAAAGGCTATGCCAAGGTCTTCCAGGGCCTTTCAAACAAGTTCATCGCTCAGCGAGCCAATGATGTCCTAGACATCGAAAAACGACTGCTGGGAGAGCTATTGGGGCGTCAGCGAGAAGTGCTGACAGACCTGACATCGCAGGCAGTCGTCCTCGCCCACAACTTGACACCCAGTGAAACGGCGCAGCTGGATCCCGAATACGTTCTTGGTTTCGTTTCAGAGGCTGGCGGTCCTGGTGGGCACACGGCGATTGTTGCAGAAGCGATGGAGATCCCGGCAATCGTCGGCACCGGTAGTTTTTTGGCTGACGTAACCGGCGGTGACGTCGTCATCATTGATGGGGACTCTGGCCAAGTCATTGTGCGGCCGGATGACGAAACGCTCGACCGTTATCGAAAACGCGTCGTCGAAGGTCGACAAGCCGTCACGCAACTGCAGTCACTTCGCGAGTTGCCGGCGCAGATGGCTTCTGGCGAGGTCATTCAACTGACCGCAAACATTGAATTTCCACGCGAAGCCAAAGCTGGCTTGGAACGCGGGGCAGATGGTATTGGTCTGTACCGGACGGAATTCCTCTACCTGGGAACACGCACCGAACCAAGCGAAGAAGATCACTTCGACGCGTACATGCAAGTCGTCAACTCCATGCAAGGTCGGCCAGTTGTCATCCGCACGCTTGACCTGGGTGCCGACAAGATGGGCAGCGTCCAAAACACATTTAAGGAAGACAATCCTTTCTTGGGTTTGCGCAGCATTCGCATGTCGCTTCGCAATCTCCCCCTTTTCCGAACTCAACTACGCGCGCTCCTTCGTGCCAGTGCCTTTGGTGATGTCCGAGTGATGTTTCCACTGATCAGCACATTGGAAGAGCTGCGTCGTGCCAAATCATTCCTGGCGGACACAATGGAAGATCTCGACGACGAAGGTGTCGAGTTCGATCGTGATATTGCCGTCGGCATGATGGTGGAGGTCCCTGCCACCATAATGATGCTGGAACGCTTCGCATCCGAAGTCGACTTTTTCAGCATCGGGACAAACGATCTGGTCCAGTACGCACTGGCCGTTGATCGGGGCAACAAAGAAGTTGCCAACCTCTATAACAACAGCGACCCTGCTGTACTTCGGCTACTCAAGATGGCGATCGATATTTCGTCAACGGCCAACGTACCCGCTAGTCTGTGCGGCCAAATGAGTTCCAGTCCGAAGTACACCATGTTGCTGTTGGGATTGGGCATGCGCTGCCTAAGCGTGCCGCCCACTGCACTTTCGAAGATCAAAGCCGTGATTCGCGCCGTAACTATGGAGCAATGCCTGGCCGTTGCTCAAAAGGCGCTCGAGATGGATACGGCTTCTGAGATCCGAACTTTCTTGAAGGAAGAGCTTCGTCGGACGGTGCCACCATTGGCATCCAATACGAGCTCGACCCCGTTCGATACCTTGACGACATGAGCAAACGACCAACGCCACCCCCACAAGCTCCCACGCCTTCCCGTAACGGGAACGGCAGCGAGTACGCACGTACACGGGTACGCGTGCGATTCGCAAAACGCGGTGACTTGCGGCTGATCAGTCATCGCGACTTGGTGCGTGCGTTCGAGCGTTTGTTTCGCCGCATTGGCGTGTCTTTGGCAATGTCCCAAGGTTTTCACCCTCGTCCTCTCATGACGTTTCCTGATGCACTTTCGCTAGGAATCGCTGCGGAAGATGAGGTCATGGACATCACGCTGGCGGAGCAAATCGAATGCGATGCATTCAAGTCCTTGCTCTCCTCAAGTTGTCCACCTGGATTGGTAATCCTCGGCGTTCAAATCCTCGGCGACCAAGACCGCAAGGCGAAGATCGAACGAGTAGCCTACGAAGTGGACTTGCCAATCGAAAGTAACTCAGGGCAAAGCCTCGCGGAGATTACGCAGGCAATCGAAGCCCTACAGCAAAAGGACTCGCTAACCGTCCTAAGGAAAGGTAAGGAGATCGAAATCGATCTTCGCGAGTCACTCGAAGGCGTCGTGTTGGAAGGAAAGCGTTTGATGATGAACATCCGCATCCTCCAACAGAGCCAACTTCAACCGCGAGACATCCTCGCAGCAATCGGCCTTCCGGATGTACTAAGCGAAGGCGCCGTTCTAACCCGAACAAAGGTTGAGTTATATCCATGAGAACACGCAAATCACGTAAGCCAAAATCCGACTACAACGACGCAAAGAACGACATTGATGTAGACGACGAGTTTGATGTGGCCGACTTTGATGATGCACAAGACGACGGTGATTCCGACGTAGACCCCCGCGACATCGACCCTCGAAATTTTGACGAATACGACGACTCCCCCGTCCAAGAACAAGAAGACAGCGAAGAAAAGCCACGCCGCCGCCGCCGACGACGACGCAGTTCGCGCAACCGATCCGATCAAGGCGACGATGGAAATCGCGGTGACAACGAACAACAACCACGTGCTCGCAAAGAACGCTCAGGTGGCGAAAGATCAGGTGGCGAAAGATCAGGTGGCGAACGCTCAGAACGCAAGAGCCGTGATCGTTCCGATCGAGACCGATCAAGTCGGGATCGCCAGGATCGAGACCGACCCGAACGTGATCGTCCGGAGCGCGAACGCCCGAAACGCCGAGATCGCGCAGCGGTAGCCGACCGAGACGATGACATCGAACTAGTTGAAGACGATTCCGATCAAGACAGCGGCCGTCGACGAAGACGACGACGCGGTGGCAGCAACGGTGAACAAAGTGGCGGACGCACGCGGCGCAGTGCCCCGGCCAAAAACGTCAAGAAAGAGATGCTCATCAACGCCGCCCAGTCTGAAGAATGCCGAATCGCAATTCTGGAAGACGGCGTGCTGGAAGAGCTCTACACTGAGCGTGCCAGCCAAGAGAACTTCGTTGGCAACATCTACAAAGGGAAAGTCGTCAACCTAGAACCCAGCATCCAAGCCGCCTTTGTCGATTTCGGCGTTGGGAAGAATGGTTTCTTGCACATCAGCGACGTCGAGCCTCAGTACTTCCGCCAAGGCGGCTTTGACCCCAAGGACAACTTTGGATCCGACGGCCGAGTCATCACACCTGAAGAAGCTAGGAAGCGTGATGCGGGTCGGCGACAACGATTCAGCTCACGTCCTCGATTCAAACCACCAATTCAGGAGATCTTTAAGCGTGGCGACGAAGTCGTAGTACAGGTCATCAAGGAAGGGATCGGAACCAAGGGACCGACGCTTTCTACCTACATCAGCATCCCCGGACGCTATCTGGTACTGATGCCGGCGCTAGGACGTGTTGGTGTTTCGAGAAAGATCGAGGACGAAGACGATCGTCGACGCCTGCGTGACATTCTGCTCGACTTGAATCCGCCAAAGGGCTTGGGATTCATCGTGCGAACCGCTGGGCAGAAACGTAATCGACGCGAATTGTCGCGCGACCTTTCGTACCTGCTTCGCCTGTGGAAAGTGATCGTTCGCCGTATCGAAAAGAAGCCGGCGCCGGTGGATATCTACGAAGAGAGCGACATGATGATTCGCACGATTCGAGATATCCTGACGACGGATGTCGACAAGATCGTGATCGACGACACGGATGCGTACGACCGAGCGAAGGAATTCCTCGATCTGGTCATGCCCAAAATGGCAGAGAAACTGCAGGTCTACGATCAGACAGAACCTCTCTTCCACAAGCACGGCGTTGAGCAAGAAATTGCCAACATCCATCGTCGAGAAGTCAAATTGAAAGACGGCGGATCTATCGTCGTCGATCAGACCGAAGCTCTGGTGGCAATCGATGTCAACAGTGGTAGCTTCCGAACGGACGACTCAGCGGAAGAGACAGCGTATCAGCTAAACCTGGCCGCAGCCAAAGAGATCGCACGACAGTTGCGACTACGCGACTTGGGTGGCGTGATCGTAAACGACTTCATCGACATGCGAAAAGAAAAGCATCGTCGCAACCTGGAACGCGCGTTGCGAGACGCTGTCGCTAGAGATCGAGCCCGGACAAAGATCCTCCGCACCAGTCCGTTCGGTTTGGTCGAGATGACTCGGCAGCGGATTCGGCCCAGCCTGAAACGCAGCGTCTTCACCGACTGCCCGTGTTGCAGCGGCCGCGGCATGGTAAAAACGGCCGAGTCGATGGCAATCGAAGTTATTCGAACGCTGTTCTTGGCGAGCCAAAAGAAGGAAGTCTCCGCAGTTACAATTCGCGTCAATGACGAAGTGGCTGCCTTCCTCAACAACAAGAAACGCCGCGATCTTTCCGAGATGGAAGAAGCCGGCAAGATGGTTGTACAGATTCTTGGCGACAAGGGTGCCTTCCCTGAGTCTCTGGAAATGACCTGCAAAGATTCTGACGGACGTGAAGTTCACGTTCCTAGGTAGAAAATTGGGGCTCTAGTTAAGACGAAAGGGTGCAGCATGTGCTGCACCCTTTTTTTGTTAGCCAACAATCGGCGGCAGAAGGTCAAGCCTGTAGATTGCCCCGAAGTCTGCGACCCCACTACCTTGAGATCGCGGAAAATTTATTCTTCGCCGTCCGAATCATCGTCGGGAGAGGCACTGGCGGCGTACATTTCGCGGGCCAGAAACTCGAAGCTCTCGTTTACCATTCGGCCAGACTTTGCGCTCGTCCTTCGTACATGCCAGCCTCTGGCTTCAAGCTCATCGATTCTCGATTGATCAATGTTCCATTCCGACTCCAGATCGAACTTGTTGATCAATAGGACGAACGGGACGTCGCCAGCGGTATCTGCCGCGAGCTGCTGCAGATCCAATGCCACCTGCAATGATTCACTTCTTGTTCCATCAACGACCAACAGATAGCCAGCCATGCCACGAAGATAGCTGGCGCGGACACGCTGAAACTCGTCATCTCCATGCAGGTCCCAAACCAACAAGTTCAATTGGTTGTCGTCGTCAATTTCGACAGACTTTCGATCGATGCGAACACCAATCGTTGATAGATACTGCTCCGAAAAGATGCTGTAGACGAACTGGCTGACCAGACTGGTCTTGCCGACGCCGAAAGATCCCAGCATGCAGATTTTCTTTTGCAGCATCGATCGCTGACCTAATGGAATGCCCGTATTTGACTCGCGACCCAATTGTTCGGCAATGCAGCCTCGCGTCAATACGACGTTGGGCTCTGAACGTTGACCTGCCGCCAGTGCCTATCTTGCATCCACTTCATTCGTGAAACTAGCTGAACCCGCCTGGAATCCATCAACAATTTTTAATTGTGAAATATTCACAGCATGTCCCAACTCCGCATCCTCAATGACGCGGCTGAGTTTTTGCACCCAATCCCTAGTCGCTGTACCTCGCAGGTAGAGCCAACCAGTGTCCTCGTGAGGCTCCAGTTTCACTTCGTCTGGAAAGCTGCCAAGCTGACGTTTGAGTCGCTCTACTGTCAGCCGCGGATCCAACGAACGATACGGCTCCCAAGTTTGCTGCACTTCTTCATTAACACCATGTTTCTGCAGTAGTTCATCAGGATCAATGGCGAGTGGGTCTCTCCAGCCCTGCAGTACATAGCGACCAGAATCGTCACGGTTGGTATTTACTAAAATGATTCCCAACTGCCCCCGCAGATCCTCAAGAAAGTTGACCCAGTTTTGATCTGTGATCACAAGCTCTGAAGCGTTTAGCTTGAATTCCGGTAAACGCTCCATCCGTTTTTTGGCATGTACGAGCCATTCGTGCCTGGCGGTTCCGTCAAGGTGCAACACGCTCTCTGAGATCGTCAGACTTGCTGTGGGAGGCAGATCTAGGACAGACTCGAATCTTTGCTGCCGCTTCGCACGCTGTGCGGACAGACTCCATGCTAGTGCGAGAAAGAGCAGAACGGTGGGAATCGCCCAGCCAAGGTGCTTTGCCCACGTGGGCTCAGGCTTCGTTACCTTCGGCTCCTCTTTTTTGTCAACGTACTCAGACTCTAAGAGCTCCTCCAGATCAACGCGAACCGGCTCCAGCAATGCGGTGTCGCCATTGAACTCCTCCAGCAACGCCCCGTGTTGCAGGTGCAATTGCTCGGCGGCAGCCTGCATACGCGTACGAAATTTGACGGGGATTTCTCCTCGTACCGCTGCAGCCAGGATGGCTTGAGGACCATGCTCGATCAACACAGTCAACTCGTTGGTGCGCATGACGCGCAGATCGGATCCCTCATCAGTATTGTGCTCAAACGACTCACGCGTGAACCCTTGAATCGCGGAGAGCAGTGACGAAACCAAGTCTGCATCTTCGTTCCCAGGATCTGCCGAAACGCTCTGCATCAGCAGGCCGGATTCCGGTTCAATCAGCAGCAGCTGTTCCGTCCGATAGATCAGCGTGTGCAGCAGGACGACTTCCGCGAAAGGCTTGCCAGTTCTCCAAGCTTCAATCCGCCATCGAATACCCTTTGGCGAAAAGCTATGGTCCAATGCTTTATTGAGCGACTGCACCATCGCTTGAATCTGCTGGCTGATCGAGCGTCTGATCGCCGGCCCCATGATCGGAGAGATCGCATCGACAAGGCTTCGTGGGTCGCGTTTGATTGAGTCCTGAAACGCATCCGAAAGCGTGGGGCCCAGCGCTCGCGCTAATTGCTTTTTGGAACTCTTATTGATCGCCTGCGGCAGTAACTCGCCAATCTCGTCTTCGCTGACGGTCCGCTCATCCAGCTCCTTGCGCAAGTCCTGGACGGAATCGGCAGTCGGTCCAACAAGCAAGTCGCGCAGATGCTGCAACTGGTCCGTCGTCGTATCGGAGTTAGTCGGCGTCTTGTCCATTGCGTGTTGCGGAGCCTAACGGGCTCGAAGCGAATTAGTCCTCTTCGTCGAAGCGAGCCGACAGCTGTTTCAGGGCATCGCTCAGCGAACGCCGCGAGACAGACGAGCTCGTGAGTCTCGCAATATCACGTTGGATATGCTCGCGGATCTCGTCCATACGGGATGTCAAACTGCTCTTCAGTTCCTCGAATCCGCGGCCCATGTCATCACGCAGACTCTTTTCGGATCCAGCCAGCGTTTCCCCGAGCGCACCAATCTGCTGCCGAAGCTCGTTCGTGGCATTATTGACTTTCAAATCCAACTGTTCGGTTCGTTCATGTTGCTGCTGACGGTACTGATCAAACTCGTCACGCAACGATCGCACTTCTTGCTCAAACCGTCGGTCGGACGCATTGGCCCGTTCGACAAGAGATGCCTTTAGACTTGCAAGTGCTGCATTCAGTTGCTCGTGCAAGCCTTGAAAGCGTTCATCAATGTCTCTCGATTGACTGCCGAAAAGAATCTCTCGAATCTGATCAAGCGATTGACCGGCGGCATCATCATGCCGACCGCGAATTCCGACGACAACATCATCGTGCACAACAAGATAATCGGCGCGACCGAGCGGGCAATCCGACTCACCAGTGGTCGAAGCGGCAACCTGATCCAGGA
>CAYQMZ010000010.1:0-11148 GCA_964418725.1 uncultured Pirellulaceae bacterium | reverse complement strand
TACCTGAACCCGCTAGCGACGTCTCCTTGCTGTCCTGAAGTCTGTTTCGGTTTCTACCACGCTTGGCATCGTGGGTTTTCCGCAATTCAACGAAAACAAACGTCACCCTCTGTAGAGTTGCGGCCCGCAGCCGTATGGCGGGGTAGTTTGCGGCAAATAGCTTAGGAGAAATCCTTGCTGGCACCAAACGATTTCCAGTGCATCACTACAAGTTTGGATCGTGGGATTCCAAACCTAGGGTTTCAGCATTGGGGCGAGAACGACGTCGCGAGAGTGAGAACCAGGCAGTTAAGCACCGGACTGGGATGCGTCTCGATTTCTTGGCGCATCGATAATCCGTGCAAGCTTGGCCAAGTCGTTCGTGATGTGGGGCGATCCAAAGTGGCCGTCTGATGCGAGGATACCTTCCACCCGATCCTTGATCATTGGACTGATTTCCATGATCAGTGAGCCGTCTTCCGCCAAGTGATGCGCCGCCTGCGGTACCAGTCTTTCGATGTGATCCGTGCCATGGCTGCCAGAACACAGAGCCAGCTTTGGCTCATGGTCACGCACTTGTGGATCTAGTTCAGCGTACTCAGACTCACTTACGTAGGGTGGGTTACTCAGCACAAAGTCGAATCGCTCCGAGTCGTCACAACCGCTCAGCAGATCGCCTTCACGAAACTCGATACGATCTCGAACTTGATGTGTCTCGGCATTCTTACGTGCGACCGACAACGCTGCCGCACTCTGATCAATTGCCACCAAAGTGCACTCGGGCAAGTACTTTGCGGCGCAGACTGCAATCACACCACTTCCCGTTCCAACGTCGGCGATTCGTAGTTCACTGCCACCTTGTCGTTGCTTCACCAAATCCAACAGGCGAATTACCAAAAACTCCGTCTCGGGACGAGGTATCAGCACATCAGGATTCACGAAGAACGGCAGCGAATAGAACTCACGACTCTCGACAAGGTACGCGACTGGCGTGCCCTCCGCACGACGTTTAACCAACGAGCGAAACGCGTCCCGAACTGGTTTCGGTGCGACTTCTGCGAACGCCGTGTAGAGCTCGATTCTTTTGCAGTTTCGAGCGTGAGCCAGAAGAACCTCAGCATCTAGCCGAGCGGAATCCGATCCGTTCTTCGCCAAGTAGTCCTTGGTCCATTCCAACAATCTACCGATAGTCCACTCTTCGTCAGACATCCGATTTCGCCCTTTGTTGGTTTCTTGGTCCAGTGGGCTCCGATGAACGAAACGCCGATCGGCGAAGCACGCAAACACATGCTATCGAGAGTGAGCCATCAAGTGACGGGATCTTCCATCTGACTTCGAAGCTGTTGTCGCTCATGTTCAATCAAACCATCTGTAATCGGTTGCAGGTTACCTGCGATGATTTGATCCAGCTTATACAGCGTCAGGTTGATGCGATGGTCGGTCACACGGTTTTCGGGGAAGTTGTACGTACGAATCCGTTGGCTTCGATCCCCTGAACCAATGAGCGACTTGCGCTGATCGGACCGTTTCTTGTTTTCTTCTTCGCGGCGAACTTCGTAGATCTTGGACTTCAGTAGGCGGAGTGCACGAGCGAGGTTCTTATGCTGACTTCGTTCATCAGCACACTGCACCATGATTCCGGTCTCTTTGTGCACCAGGCGAACTGCCGAAGCTGTCTTGTTCACATGCTGACCACCTGGCCCCGCACTCGCAGCGTACCGTTCGACCGTGTAGTCATCGGTCGCCAACTCAACTTCGACGTCCTCTGGTTCGGGCAGTACAGCGACTGTCGCAGCGGAAGTGTGAACGCGGCCCTTCGTTTCCGTTTCCGGCACACGCTGGACTCGATGGCCACCGCTCTCGTACTGCAACTCGCGAAAGATACCTTCACCTTCTAAGGCCAGCTGGATTTCCTTGAAGCCACCAAGCTCTGTGGCATTCGAGTTCAAGACCTCGATCTTCCAGCCGCGTGTTTCGCAATGTTTCTTGTACATCGCGAACAGATCGCCAGCGAACAAAGCAGCTTCATCACCGCCCGTTCCGGCGCGAATTTCCATGACGCATCGCGTCCGGTTCGCATCTTCGCCACCGATGGTCATGTCCAGCAGATCCTGCCAGATCGCTTCGACGCCTTCCTTTAACTCCGGAAGTTCCGCCTCGGCCAACTCGGCCACATCCGAGTCATCGCCCGCAATCATCTCCTGAGCTTCTTGAATCTGCTGCTGCAGACTCTTGAAGTCACGGATCTTCTTGGCGAGCCGACCCAGGGAACCGTGCTCGCGCGCGACTGCCGTCATCTTGGTAGCATTACCAAGCACTTCGGGATCAGAAAGCTGCCGCTCAAGCTCTTCGAAGCGAGCAAGCTTTTCTTCAAGCATTTCTCGCATCGACATGGCATGCCTAGCAACGAATGAGAAACGGGGCGTCCAAACCTATCGGGGGATACACTTCATAAGTGACTCCCCAAAGCAGCCTATTTCTTTTTGGCTGGCTTTTTCTTCTTCTGCAAACTGGCATAGCTACCAGCAGCGAATTTCGTGCTGAATTTCTCAATCCGCCCTGCGGTATCGACGAACTTCAGCTTGCCCGTATAGAAAGGATGACAGGCATTGCAGATGTCGACCTTCAACTCAGGGCGCGTACTGCCGGTGACGAATGTATTTCCACAACCGCAAGTCACGGTCGTTTCAAAATATTCTGGATGGATGCCTTCTTTCATCGCCCTGTCCTACTTCAAATCAAGCTTCGAATCCTAAATCGTATCATCGTCGCCTAAGTGCGGCAAGGTCCCGAATAATCTGGAATTCACGCCAATACGGCGGATTTGGTGACAAACGGAGGATCATTCACATGGTCGACTCAAATGGATTGGCCGCAGCCGCGAATGAGGTAGCGGCCCGACTGAAGCACGCCGGAAGTCGCATAGTATTCGCAGAAAGCTGCACAGCCGGGTTGATATCGGCATCCTTAGGGTTGGTTCCCGGCATCTCGGGGCATTTATGCGGCTCTGCGGTGGTCTATCGCGAGCAAACGAAGGTCGACTGGCTAGCAGCAGATCCCGAGACGCTTTCAGATCATTCGGCGGTCAGTCACTCCATCACGGAAGAGATCGCCCGCGGGGTGCTAGAGAAGACGCAAGAAGCTGATATCTCGCTTGGCATCACGGGCCACTTCGGACCAAACGCCCCGGATGGAATGGACGGAGTCGTCTTCGTCGCCGTTTGCCTGCGGGGAGTGGCGTCAGAGCCTATTCAAACCTCAGCAGCTAAGCAATTTCAGCTGGCTTCGAAGTCCCGACCAGATCGACAGCAGGAAGCAGCTCTCTTGGCATTCCAATTTCTGCTGGACGTTTTGTAACGGTTATGCCGGCGACGAGCTGAGTATGCCGCGTTTGGCCGACTCTTTCGTGAGTGAAATCGCGAACGAAGCGGCCTATCAGACTTGTCGCGCGGAATATTTTGCGGCGTTGCCCCCGGTCCTAGTAAACTGGATTACATGGAAGCCGCCATCATTACACGAACGACTTGCAGCCTGATATGGGTCGCGATCATCTCCAGCTTTTGCTGCGGCGACACCATCCACTTGCGATCCGGTGGGAAGCTTGAAGGCACGCTGCTAAACGCAGAAGAATTGCCGCGGAAGACGTATCGTATTCGGCTCGACGATGGCGGGGACGTGACGCTTGCCGTCACGGACGTTCGCTCCGTGGAAAAGCTCTCCCGGAAACAGATTCAATATCGCAAGATGCTGAAAGAACTGCCTGACACCGTCGAAGCTCACATGCAGCTTTACGAGTTTTGTAAAAAGCAGTCACTGAATCGACAACGCAACTTTCACCTCGAGCAAATCATTCGCATCAACCCGGACCACGCTGAAGCACGCGCGTTGCTGAAGTTCAAACGAAAGCCGGACGGGACATGGGCGAAGCTAGAAGACATTCGCAAAGACGCCGGCTTTGTCCGCTGGAAGGGAAAGTGGATCACGCAGGAAGAAGCTCGGCGCGCGGAAGCGGCTGAGAAACGCGAAGAAAAACAGATCGAGTGGAAACGCAACATTCGTCGCTGGCGAGGCTGGCTTGGCGACAGTCGACGTAGAAGCAAGGGAGCCGCCGCGTTCCGTTCCATCGAAGATCCCCTGGCCGTTGCTGCATTGACCGAACTGTTTTGGGAAGACAAGAACATCGCCGTTCGCGAGATGATCGCGGAAATCCTGGCAGACATCGGCACATCGTCCGCCGCGAAGACACTCGCGCGTGCTGCAATGACGGGCGGCAAAGGTGACGCAAACGATTTGAGACTCCTGTGTGTGCGGTTGCTGAAGACAAACGACATGCACGGCGTTGCACCTGCCTTCGTGCCATCGCTACGCAGTTCGAGCAACGGTGAAGTGAATCGCGCAGCGTATGCGTTGGGCGAACTGGGCGACGAGTCTGTCGTGCTGCCTTTGATCAAATCGATTCGCACGCGTCACATCAAATTGGTCGGCGGCAAAGGCAACGGCCGAATCAACGCTGGGAACGGCGGCGTGTCGATGGGCCAAACGAAGCCTAAGAAAGTTCCCTACTGGGAAAACAACAAGAACGTCTTAGATGCTTTGGCTAAGCTGACGAAGGCCCCTGACTTTGGATACGACCAAGGCCGATGGCTTGAGTGGTATCGCCGAATGAAAACGCCGCCCTACCTGGATCTCCGCCGCGACAGCTAGTCAGTGGCATGTCCAACCGCCGTCGATTGGGAACATCGCTCCAGTCACGTAGCTTGCAGCTGGACTAGAAAGAAAAACTGCGATTCCCGCGATCTCGTTCAGTTCGCCCCACCTACCCAGCGGAACCGCCCCAACGATGAACTTCTTGGCCTCCTCAGAGTCTTTGATCGGCACATTCATGTCGGTCAAAAATGGACCGGGGCAGATCGCGTTGCACAGGATGTTGTGCGGCGCTAACTCTAAAGCCAGCGCTCGCGTCATTTGCACAACCGCGCCTTTGCTCGATGTGTAAGGAGTTCGATTTGCCAGCCCCACCAATCCCAGCGTGCTCGCCAAGTTAATGATGCGTCCGCCACCTGCGGCCTTCATCCCGGGCACAACAGCCTTCGCAGTCAACCAAACCCCGTCCACGTTGATCTGCTGAACCTTGCGAAAGTCTTCATAGCTCAATTCATCGATGGGCCCGCGAATGTTGATCCCCGCGTTGTTGATCAACACGTTCACGGTCCCCAGCGTCTCGCCCACTTGCTTCACCATGGCGTCGACTTGATCTGGATTGGTTACATCGCATTCGATGCCAATCGCAGATGTCTTGTGTTCACTGGCAATCTCGTCTGCAGCCGCAGTTGCTTCCGATTGGTTACGACTGCAAATCGCAACCTTTGCCCCATGTGCCGCAAGACCGGCAGCCATTGTTTTCCCAAGCCCCTTCGAACCTCCCGTTATCAGTGCCACAACGTTTTCAAGCTGGAAGAGCGAATCAATTGAAGTTGCCATGAGTTAGTTTGTCCGTGAAATTTGGAGAACTGCTGAACGCGCAGAAACGAGCGACGCCAGACCGCATGTTATATCGAAAGATGATGGCGAGTTGTTATCGCACGAGCCAGCCTGGATCAGGCAGGTCTAGCGCCTCGTAGCGAATCGACTCAACTCACCGATAGAATATGGAGCCTCGAATGCCCTGGAGATAGACGATGAAACGCTGGTCAACCGTAATTGCGACCCTACTTGTCGCCGCCAGTCTTTGTGTGGCAGCAGAACAATTGAAATCCGGCGAATACTGGGTGGAACAAACTTGGTCACAAGAGCAAGACTTTCAACGTCCGTATTTCGTGCGCGTGCCAAAACACGCCGACAACCAGGAGCTTCCTGTGTTTGTCTTTCTCCACGGAAATGGCGGAACCGCGGAACGCTCGATGACAAATCTCATGCGGCGTTACGGACAAGTGGCGGAAGGGCACATCATGGTGTTCCCGCAAGGATACGCCAAGAGCTGGAACATCGTTTCGGAGCGGTCTAAAGCAAACGACAAGCAATTCATCGAGACGATCATCAAACGCACTGCTACTTTCGACAACGTGCGATCGAGAGACTTCACCGTGATGGGCAACTCCAACGGTGCCGCCCTAGTTAATCAACTGGCAATCGAAAGCACGCTGCCGAATGTCCGCAACTACATCACATCGGTCAGCCCGCTAAATGTCTTTCAATACGATGGACAGAACTTTCGCAGCCGAGGCCCGAAGAACGAATACAACACGGTTGCTCGACCAAGAAAAGGCATACGGCTCCTCAACATATCCGGCACGCAAGACAAGCTGGTCCCCTACCGCGGTGGACCATCACCCGTGATTCCGGCCAATGACGGCAAGTTGGCCTTCGTTCATGCCGAGGATTCGATCTTCGCCTGGGCCAAGCAACAAGGCTTCACGGGTACGAAACTAACCGAACCAACCAGGTCTGACGGGCCGTTAGATTTCTTCGAATACCTCGACGGGCAAGTTGTTCACCTACGAGCCAATGAGCTCGGGCATAACGCTTCGCGAGCACTCGATGAAGAGTTTCTACTGAGTTTCCTCAAAGGTACCAACACATCCAGCGAAAACAGCGACGCGATCGTCCCCGCGATTACGCTTCCCAAGACGACTCCCTGGGACTTAACGAAGCTAGGTGTCGCACCCGATTTCGAGTGGTCCGATGGCGAACAAGTACGCTCGCTATTCTTCCGAGGTGAGCCGTACAAAAACAAGCCGACGCGTGTGTTTGCCTACTACGCTTCACCAGCGACGCTCGGCAAACCGCCAGAGCAAGGAACCTACCCTGGGATCGTATTGGTACATGGCGGTGGCGGAACCGCATTCTCGAAGTGGGCAAAACTCTGGGCCGAACGAGGATACGCTGCGATTGCCATGGACTTGGCGGGATGCGGGCCTGAACGAGTTCGGCTCGATGATGGCGGACCGGGGCAAGGCCATGATATGAAGTTTGGAACAATCGACCTTCCGGTTACCGAGCAGTGGACTTACCACGCCGTCGCTAACGTGATTTTGTCGCACTCCCTGCTGCGTTCTTTCCCAGAAGTCGATTCGTCCCGTACCGCTTTAACCGGCATCAGTTGGGGCGGCTACCTTACTTGCATTGTTTCGGGACTAGACAATCGGTTCGATTGCGCCGTGCCGGTTTACGGCTGCGGATTTTTGCACGAAAACAGCTGCTGGCTAAACGAGTTTGCGGCGATGAACGGCCAACAAAAGGAAAAGTGGATTCAGCTTTGGGACCCGTCAAAGTACGTTGGCTCAGCGACGATGCCGATGCTCTTCGTAAACGGCGGCAAAGACTTCGCTTACCCACCGGATAGCCACGCGAAAACGTTCGACCTAGTTAAGTCGCCCAAGTATCTGCACTTTGTTCCCGACCTTGCGCACGGGCACATCTTCGATCGCCCCAACGTTATCGAATCATTCGTGCGACAGCAGCTGCACGGTGGCGAAGTGATCGCCAAGATCGGTCGACCTGAATTGCAACAGGACACGCTTGTTGCGAAGGTGGAAGCCAAGACCGGACTCGTGGAATCCACACTTCACTACACGACAGATCGCCTGCCGGAAGACCCTCGAAAACGGACCTGGGTCTCGCGACCAGCAAAGATCGACGGTTCTACCGTTCAGTCCGAGCTGCCTCCGAAAGAGGCCACAGCTTGGTTCCTGACGGTGAAAGACGAACGTGGGCTTGTGACATCAACGCCGCTTTCGTTCGCCCCTGCACGCTAACGAGTGTTGCAGGATTAGTAACCCTACGGCGGAGTCGTCATCGATAAATGTCGAATTACCCCGGCAGTGGACCGTAGATCGGACGATGCTTGGTATAGCCACCGTCGGTGGTCAACACTTCGCCAACGCACCAGCATTCGTTCGCCCAGAAAAACAAGGTGGCCGCTGAGATGTGTTTCGGCGCCGTGAGTCCGCCTAACGGCATCGCATCTTCGACAGCCTGCAGACGTCCCGCACTGACTTCATTCTGAGCTGCCATCGGTCCACGCAACGGCGATGGTGCGAGTCCATTTAGTACCAGGCCGTGCTGTTCCACGAAGTGCCTGGACTGAAGCTTCAAGAGATTCATCAGCCCACCTTTGGACTCTTCATAGGCTGAACTCGCTCGACCTTCTGCTCCAACTGTCGCCGCCGTAGACAGCAACAGCACTCCACGTGCGTCTTTCAGGGCGCCGGTCTTCACACCCTGCTTGATCACGTTGTGAGTTCCCCAAAGATTGACTTCGCATGCCCCCATGACGTCTTCCTTCGTCATATCTTCCGGTGGCGTGAGAGGCTTTGGAGATATACCAGCGGTGTGGAGCAAATAGTCGACATTCGGATGTCGCTCAAACAAGCTGCATACTTCGTCTTCGCTCGTGATGTTCACCGTTTCGGACGAAACGGTTGTGTTCGAATCGCTAGCATCACCAATCTGTTTAGCATAGTCCGCCAAAGCGACTCGTTCGGTTCCGACAGAGATCTGGTCCGCATGGTCAACCAAAACAAGGCTCTTGAGATTCAACCAACTCAAGATGTTCGAAGCCATGTGCTGCCCCATCAACCCCACACCAATCACCATGGCCGTCGCGTCAGGTCGGTACGTTAAGAATGTATTGTTCAAGACCACGATCCTTATGTATGAATTGAAATGCAGCAGTGATTCCCGCGGTGCGATTTGAAAGATCAGCGTCGCATCGAAGTATTCGAACCTGTAACGTTTCAGTCGAAACTAGGAGCGTTTACGCAGGAATCTCGCTCTAGCATGGCCCGCAATCGTAAGTTCGTATTCACGTTTGAACAACACCCTTGAAACGAGTGGAACATCGCCAAACGATCGGTTCTAATTGCGGCCTGCTGCGTTTCGGCTTCACTCGCACACGGCAACAGTTTCTGCCGCCAGAATTCGGCCGCTGCACACTTAGAGCAAGGAAACCTCTTGCGAAGGCAATTGACGTTGCACAGGTTCTCCCGGAGTACCCATGAATCGTAAATATATCTTCGGCCTACTGGCGGCACTCATCGTGGTACCCGCGATTGCCCTTGCGGTCATGCCAGGCTCGATGCGTTCCGTTTTTCTGTCAGAGTTCCAACACCGAACGAAGTTGCTTTTCGGTCACGAGCCCGAACGCGTGATACCAGCAGACGGCTCGACCGGCCTACGCATTGAAAAACCCGAGGAGTACGGCGGCGCGCCCGCTGAGGAACCCGAAGAACAGACAACTGAAAGCGATGAAACAGAGTAGCCGTTCAGAATTTGACCGGCTTAAACCGTGCAAGCACCGAATGCAAGCAACGTTTCATTCATTGCTCGGGGGGTATGTACCCACTGTTTTGCTGAAGGAATTTTTTCCAACTCATTGATTGACACTGCGGGAATCCGAGACATCATTGGTCCTCTCTGGGGCAAAGTTAATCAAAGTACAAACCGTTCGCATGATGCTTCTCCTTTTACTGCTGCTTGTTGAGATGCTCTCGATCGGAGTGTTGTGGTTCGATACGAACTCTTCACTCCACGATCTTGAGACAAGCACCAACATCGAACAGGTCGAAGTCAACGAGGCCCCAAAACCGCAGGTTGCCATGACCGCACGTTCACTTTCCGATTCTGCACAAGGGGCGACGCCTCGACTCTCTGGCGAAACTGCGTAGCAAGCCGCACTGGCTGGCGAGGGCGCGTTCTGCCCAGCGAGCTTCTGAACCGTGTAGCCCGGTTGGGTACCCACGTCCGGGCATTGCCACCCAGGCGCACCCCGGTCAACGAAAGTTGAATTGCATATAAGACGCCATGTCTTTAAGTTAAAGACATGGTTCAGGAACAGGCAAGCCAAGTAGACAACAGCGTACGAAGTCGACCATCACCAAGCACGTTTCATTACGTTGCCCTGTTTGCTGGTTTGGTCTCGGTGCGATTTCTCGAGTTAGCAACAAGCGGCTCATACTATCGCGTCATGGCTTACGAGTCCGATGCCGCGTGGATTGGACTGTCGATTGCGGCAGCCATCGTCTGCTTCTTCGTAGCCAATTCGTTGTCGAAGTTCTTCTCGCCCGTAATCACGATTCTGACCTGCGGAATCGTTGGGGCCGCCGTCACTCTGCTAGCCAGCACGATACCTGGCATGATCGTTGGCGTGGTCGCTGGGATCGCCGGAACGTTTCGAATTGCCAAGGTGATGCTGTTTACGTTTCTTGCGGCTGCACTTTGGGTGGGACTGCCGGCAACGTTGATCGGACTTGCTAGTGGATTCATTGCCGGCTGGTATCCAGTGCGTGCCAACAATCCCGTTGGCGAATACCGTAGCGCGATGGCGGCGCTCGCGTTTCTTGTTTGCGTGACGGTTGTCTGGATCTACTTTCTGGGTCGAAAGGATCGACGAGCAAGAGGCTTTCGACCTCTCGAGGACCTGATGGCCGCGATCGCATTTTTGGTCGTTATCTGTGTCTCCTTTGTTGCCGGTGTCCAATTGGACAATCAACGCCGGATCAGCGCGGCAAAGATTGAGTACTGCTCGTACGCCGCCATACCTCCGGGTTACCGGAGTTTCTCTTGTGGAATCTGGCAACCGGACTGGACGGTTCTCGAGCGACTAAACACAGAATCAGGAAAACACCTGCGGTACTTCACTGAGTTTTCAAACATCCACGTACAACCATCAGCAGAAGCACGCCTGCGTGCCAGTTCGGGAGAGGGTTTCCAGAAAAACGACATGCCAGCGGAAGACTTTGAAGGGCTGTCCCAACTGAATCTGCAGTCGGTGGTCGCCCTGAGTTGTCCGGGCTGGGCAAGGTCTGGATTCACAGACGAGGGCTTCATGGCTCTGTCCAACAGCCCCTTGTTGGGGCAGATACGAATGCCGTTCTCGAACGTATCTGATCGCGGCCTTGTTGCCCTCAAGAGTATGTCGGGCTTGGTTTCGTTTGAACTCGACGCCAGCAACGTAGTCGGTAGCGGCTTGGCCAACCTACACCCGACTGCGCCGCTCAATTCCGTCGTACTGGCGGGCAGTCCAACCACCGACGTGGCCTTCGATCACTTGTCCGGCAGAGCAATTACCGTTTTGAACCTTGCCGCAACCAAGGTTACCGGTGTGGGGCTAAGAGGAGCAAAATTCCCCAACCTTGTATCACTGAATGTTGCGTACTCGAGTTTCGATGA
>CAYQMZ010000009.1:0-30954 GCA_964418725.1 uncultured Pirellulaceae bacterium | reverse complement strand
AAGATTTCTACTCTGATTTCAACCAATGGGCTCCCACACGTGGGTTGCCAAGCGTTTTGAGCATCGCGAATAGTGCTGCGGGGTAGTTTGTGTAAAGCGTTCCAGGAGGAGGGTTGCCAGCGATCACGTGTTGGCTGGCGTCCGGCAACTTGTAGTAAGGAATCTTTGCGTACAAGTGGTGCGTGGCGTGGTAAGCAACGTTCTGCCAGGCTTCCGCAAGGGTCATGCCGATTTGATCTTCAGGGACAACACTTCGCGTGTTGCCGGTGACACCAACGCCCATCATCCCCATGTGCTCAACGTACTTGTTCAGCGACTGCATCCAACCAGCGACCATCCAAGGTCCAACGGCACCGATCATAAACGAGTGCCACCAACCCATGTAAGTCACGGCACCCAGAACAGACCCCCAAAAGAAACCGATCAATGCGTATTCGCGACGTATCAACTTCACTTGATCGGCCGGCACATTGTCGGCGACCAGAACGGAACGTAGAAACAAGACGGGAGTGTAAAGAAACCCAAGTACCACTTCGATTGCTGCAACGAACAGACGCAACCATCGAGGAGTCGACTTGATCGTGAATGGCCAAAGCTCTGGGTCTTTCTCAGTCGCGATGTGTGTGTGGTGCTGGGCATGTGCGTAGCGGTATACACTACGTGGGACGATTATCAGTGTGCCGATTGCCAACCCTAGCAGTTCGTTGATGCGTTTGGATGGGTGAAGTGTCCCATGGGATGCGTCGTGTGAAGCGAGCGGCAAGGCGTGACCCAGGAATCCCGCAACAAACCACAATGCAAACGAAACAAGAGGGTATCCCGCGTTCCAAGCGACCAATGAAATGGAAGATGCAATCGCGATTCCAACAAAGTGCATTGCAAATTGCTTGAAGGGCGAGTGATCCAACGAATGAAGCTCCTTGACCTGTTCACGAGGCAGAGTGCTGGCTCCTTCCCAACGTTCGGATGTTCCTCGCGGACGATTCGATCTCGGATGGCTGTCAGCGTTTGTTTGTGATCGTGTATTCACGACAGGGGTTCTTTGGAAGTCTTCTGCAGGCGAGTTTTCTTGGTCTGGCAGTGTTTGATTGATTTGAACGGTCATGGGAGAGTGCTCTGGTGTCATCAGGTTCATGCGGACGGCGGTGTTGTGAAACTCCGTGCACCTCTGTGACGTGACAAGCTTTCATCGTCTTACGAAAAAAACCGGATATTGCTATCAAACACCCGTCAAACCCCCTCCGAAACACTTGGGGATCCACGAAAACTGCTGTTCAGTGGTTTTGACAGTGCCGTAGACGAAGCAAGGCAGCCGCTTCGGGCGCGGGCGTAATTGTTCGCCGTGGCAGATATGACCGAGCTCCGAGACTTGGCCATTCACACGCCAGAGTCAGCCACTGAGACAACGACCCAAAAAAAGAGATGGCTTCGCAATCGAAACCATCTCTTCAGCACATCACCCAATGCTCTCCACTGGTTACTGTCCTTCGCTACATCTTTGACACTAGCATTTCGCCGTCCACCGTCTTTTGCTTCATCATTTCAGGGAATTGTCCGTAGTTGCTGTTTAGTGCTCGGACGAAGGTTCTGACTTCTCGGGAGTGGCTTTCGTTAAAGACGCCTGCATACTCATCTTTAACAATTTGCTGGGCGAATCTTCGGACGGATGCATTGAAGCCGACTTTTACACCAGTGTTCTCTTTCAGTGCGGGGTACAACTTTGCAAGCGCCTCGATCTCAGCGCGGTACTTGTCGTATCTCTGTTTTTGCAGAACCACAGGCCAGTCAATGGACGAGTTTGCGATTCTCATCGCCTGTTCAATTTCACGCTCATTCCGCTTTTGAATGTTACGTTCCCGCAGTTCCGCAGTGATTCGCTTTTGTTCCGCTCGATGCTTGATTCGTTGGTTTTGCTTTGTAGCTTGGGCGTCGATGTATGCTTTTCTCGCGGACTGGTAGTTGTTCTGAGCCTTGGCTCGCAAAGAACTGGCTTGGCTGTTTTGGAGACTAGTTTGCGCTCTCTGTGCTGCGGCTCGTTCTGCGGGGGACGGGCCGCGGCGAATCGGGCCTCGGCTTCCAGACTGAGCGTATACGCTGGACGCGGTGAGTGAGAAAAGCACGGCTCCGACGATTGCAATGGTAAGACGTTGCATGACTGTCTCCGCTATTTTGTTGTGTTTGGGTGGTGTTTCAAATCCTTGTGCAACCTTGAGACGAGTTGATCGCGAGCCGCTTTACCTGAAAAGAACGAAGTTCTTTGAGAAAGGTGCTTGGTGATGGAGCTAAAAATCCGCGTGGGCAACGCTGAGAGTCAAGCTCGAGCGAACCAGCAGCGTGCTCGGATCAATCAGCGAAGCCAGATTCAACACCACAATCCCGTGGCGTTGGCCGCTCAGGACGCCCTCCGTCTGCCACCGCGTCGGTAGCGAGAGTTGCTAAGATTCGTCTGCCAGCGTGTCGCGAACTTCTTGAAGACCGCGAAACTGGGATTCTTGCGAAGCGTGTCGTCAGCGATCAATCCCGACCTGGCGTGGGCTGGGTTTTTGGCTCATTCGACGAGTTTGAAATAGTCAGCGTCCCTGATATTCACTTGATCCAAGATTTGAATGTAGTCCACTAATCGCTTCGCCTGATAGGTGTTGTCGGCCGGCTTGCGGTTCACATTGGGACCACCAAATTCAGTGCAGATGATGGGGCGATCTACCATGGCGCGGATCGCCTTGAGGTATTCGCCCCACTGTTCGCAATCATCGTACAAACGCACAGGGAACGCTGAACAATTCGCTGCCGCCAACAATGTGATGTACGACGCCGTGCGAAAACACTCGCCAGAAACCCGGTTGTGCTCGGCGGATTTACCACGATTACGCGTCGGCTCATGGCCGCTTGCGAAGGCTCACGATGACCTGATTGATGTGCAAGCGTTCGGTCATGGCCCAGGTCGCACCTTGCAACCCTGGGCCACGGAAGCCACCAAGACTTCCTCGTACGATTCACCCTGTAGACACTCTTGGCCGTGGTACGTGACCACAAATTTGGCACGGCTTTAGATCTGATAGAGCCATGACTCAACAGCTTCATCCAGCAGCGACTCTTCGTCTTCCAACGCGGCTTCCGGCTTAGACTCAGGCGTATCGAAAAGTGTCGTGCTGAGGTACTTTTCGCCACGGTCGGGAAATAGGACGACAATGACGCCTTCGTCCATCGTTGCTGCAAGCTCTAAAGCACCGTGCATGGCCGCACCGCTACTCATGCCGACGAACAACCCTTCCTTCTCAGCCAACAGTCGCGTGGTGGCATACGCGGTATCGGCCATCGCCATTTGCTTTTCGTCAAGCAATGACTCGTCATATAGCTTCGGTGGATTCGGCTCGTTCATGTTTCGCAAGCCTTGAATCGATTGACCCAACACGGGTTCGATCCCGATGATTTTTGCATTGACGGCTTCACGAAGTCTTCCGCCAGCACCTCGCAGCGTTCCGAACGTTCCGATTCCGGCAACGAAGTGCGTTACGTCCGGCACTTGCTCCAGAATCTCGTTGGCAGTTTCTTCGTAGTGCGCCAACGGGTTGTCGTGACTGGCGTGCTGGTTTGCCATCCAGTACTTGCCTGGGTTGTCAGCGACCATTTGGTGAGCCACCTCGATCGCTCCGCCAGTTCCCTTTGTCGGATCTGTTTCGATCAGAGTTGCACCGAATGCTCGAGCCACCTTCTTGCGTTCTTCGCTCATCGCCGACGACATCGTCAACACGACTTGGTATCCCTTGGCCACGCCAACCATCGCCAAACCAATGCCGGTGTTACCACTGGTTGATTCCAAAATGATCTTGTCATGCGTTAACGCACCAGAAGCCTCGGCTTGCTCGATCAAGGACAGGGCAATCCGATCTTTGACGCTGCCACTTGGGTTTGCACCTTCCAACTTGGCAAAGATTTTGACACGTGGGTTGTCGTGCAAGTTGCGAATGGGAACGACCGGAGTGTTGCCGATCAACGAAAGAACGGCAGGTCTTGAGGGTTTCGTGTCACGTTGCACTTGAGCTTTTTTCGCCGCTGGTCGTTCTTCGCGCTGGGCCTGCCTAAAATCCCGAAGTATATCCTGGCCGCGTGCGTGATCCGATGCCGAGTCAGTTGAAACGCCCGATTTGCCTTTAACAGCCGTGCCTGCAGGAACATCGCTGGTCACAAATGCGTAGGCACCGATGATGGCTTCCTTTCCAATCGTGACGTCGCCACCAACAAATGCGTTGGTGTAAAGACTGACGCCGGACTCGATTGTGGGATGACGCTTCGTGACCACACCCGTGTCGTCATCGGTTTTCTTCTTTGGTTTGGAACGTGTGCCCAAAACAACACCGTTGTACAAACTGATATTCTCGTGCAGGACGGCGGTGCAGCCGATCGCAATTCCAGTGCCGTGATCAATGAACAAACCTGGGCCAATCTTGGCACCGGGATGAATATCCACTCCAGTACGTGAATGAGCGAATCCAGAGATTGCACGTGGAATTACAGGCACACCAAGATTTCGCAAGGAGTGTGCGAGCCGATAAGCGACGGTGGCCCAAAAACCATTGCTGGCGTAGAAGATTTCTTCGACGTTCGACAACGCGGGGTCTTGCTCTGGGTAGCGAGCAAAATCAAGTCGAGCAAGTTCGACAATTTCAGTAAGTCCGCTTGATACGAATTCATGGGCGATCGACTCGCTATCCAATTGGTGACGCTCTGACAATGGCTCCAAAAGCGAAAGAAGTTGACCACGCAGCTGTGTACCGCCGTAGTCTTGATCCGCAGGAGCATCAAGCCGAGTCAAGACGATATCCACGGCATCAATAATGAACTCGTGGATCGCTCGGTTTTGCTGAACGAAGGGACGCTTTTGACTCTGGTCTTTTTGAATAGTAGCCATCGTTTCAATCCTGGTTAACTTGGGGTGGTGAGTGTTTCGTTTCAGAGCAAGTTGCGGATAACGAGTGCTGAGGTCGTCCGCATAGTTGTTTGAGTGGTTAGCTAAGCACCGTCTTACTGACATTTGTCAAGTTGTTTTCAATTGCCTGAGTACTGACTTGCGGGACAGAGGGTCCGGCGATCAATCCTTCGATCAGTCGCTTCAGACCTTCAAGCAAAATTTCAGGTGGTTGGCTGAAACAAAGCCGAAAATATCCGCGGGCTGTGGACTTAAAGCCGCTTCCGGGGCTGATATGAACTCGGTGGTCATTCAACAGCCGTTCGTAGAGCTTCATTTCGGCATCGGCGGCGTCAGCATCAAGGAACGCGTGCAAATCAACCCACAAGCACAAGCCAGCTTCGGATGCGACAACGGGCACGCCACAATCCGTTAGTTCCTGGCGTGCCACTCGCTCCGCTTCCTTCAATTTTTGGCGGTGGACGGTCAAGTAATCGTCTCGCCATTTCGGTTGCAGTACGGCGGTGATAATCCGCTGAATTGGCGCTGGCAATCGAAAGAAGTGAGCTTGTTTTGCGACCGCAGTCACGACATCTTGATTGATGCTGTGCAGCCATCCCGTGGCGTGCCCCGCCAAGCCAAAGTCTTTTGACAGACCGCCCAGGACGTACACATTTTTACTTTCCAACGAAACGGCACTCACGAATTCGTCCCCTGAAAACACGCTTCCCGCGTAGACTTCGTCCACAATCAAAGCGCAGTCGAACATCTCTGCGATCTCCAAGAATTCTGCCAGTTCATCGGCTGAGAAGACCTGTCCCACTGGATTTCCGGGGGAGCAAATCAGGATCGCTCGTACCCGTTTTCCCTCGAACTTCAGCTGGTGCAGATGGGTTTCCAGAGCGGCGGGGGTCAACCGGAATCCGCTGCTGGCATCCGTTTCCATCAATTCGACTTTCGATCTGACTCGCAAACTCATTGCCGCAACCAAACCGGGAAATACGGGCGTTGGGATCAAAACACTGTCACCTTCATCCAGCAATGCAATCGTCAACGCTTCCAGGATGCTAATGATTCCATTGCCCACGACAATGGAGTCGTTCGACACATGAGTCTCCGAGTGACTGCTCAAGTAATTGGCAATCGATGCTCGGCAATCAGACGTTCCATTAAACGCTTGATAGTGTGCGTCGTCTGGGTGGCCCTCGACAAACGCCAAGCGATCCCCCAGCAACTCGGGGTGCAGGTAGTTTTGTGCGGACCCCAAATTGACAAAGCCATCGGGGTTTTCCAAGGAATATCGGTTCGTTTCGCATTGAAAGTGGGCGGCGACGAAATCGAAACCAGGTTCTTTTTGCGCGATCTGCTTGGTGAATTGAGACGTCATGATTGGGGCTTCCCGAGATTGAAATTTGTGTTTGAATAGCAAAGTGATGTGTATTTCGACTTTTCCGTCGCTGCGAAGCGATCAGGCCGAATGGAGCCCGCATTCTTGTTTTTTGCCGCGAAAACGGGTGTCGCGATCAGTCGAATCTTCGTGAGACATTGGTCGGCTTGAGTGCGCGTCTCCGACCGTGGTGTAGCCCTGAGAGAACAATGGATGCTGCGGTAAGTCGTTCTCTTCCATGAAGTAGTACACGTCTTGGTTGGTCCATTCCAAAATTGGATAGATGCGAAACCGCGAACCCGTTCGTTTCAATGGAGGAAGGCGTTTGCGATATTCGGTTTGCGATGCTCGCAGTCCCGAAACCCAGCCGCGAGCCTTCAATTCGCCCAATGCCCGCTGCATCGGTTCAACCTTGCGAATGTTGTCGTAGAGGTTCAGGTCCTTCACTTCGTCGCTTTCCCACAACCGCCCGTATGTCGATTCCATTTGGGCTGGTGACATCGGAGATCGATAGACGTGCAAATTCAAGTTCAACAGGTTGGTCAGCGTTCTGGCATAGGCATGCGTTTCGTCTGGCAAATAGCCGGTGTCGACCCAAACGACCTTGATGTCTGGTTTGACCATTGTCGCAAGCGTCAGCGTGACAGCGGACTGGATGCCAAAACTGGTCGAAACGACTAGGTCATCTGCGAATTCATCCGAGGACCAACGCAACAGGTTAATCGCGGAGAGTCCGATGAATTTGTCTTCAAAAGAAGCTGTGATTGGGTCTGCAAGCGAGGGCGTCATGGTTTCATTCCGTTGTTTGTGAATTGTGCGGTGCAACTTTTGTTTGACGCACCGCTTCGAGCCGTCCTTACGCCCGGGATTCAACTAAACAAAAAAAGAAATGACACGTAAGGCAATCGATCTTGGCCGCGTCGAAAGCGTGAAACACGATGGCATCCTCCCAAATTGTAAGTTGAACCATGATCCGGAAATCATTACGCCACCGGCTAAGAATTGAGCGACTTGAAACCCGTACCTTGATGGCTGCGGATATTGCTGTTGCCGAAATTCAGCTGTTCGCTGAGCCAATTGAAGCTGCCGAAGCGAGCGTTCCCGCTGAGGTTGACTTGAGTCTGGTGGAATCCGACTTTGTCGAGGTTGCCACTGATTCTCAAGTGGACCTTTCCTTGGAACCTGCAGCAATCGAAGCGGAAGAGCCAATCGTCTCAGATTTCCTTGCTCCCACTCAGCAGGTTGATTTGGCGTCGACTGACCAGATACTTCAAAACGATTCAGAATTTGAGGAACTCTTCGACGCAAATCGCTTGATAATCGATGTCCACAACCCTGAGCGTCAGATTCTGCGACCGGTATCTATCCAGGTGATTGGTTCGGAACAGACGCCAGAGGTGGAGCAGGAGCCGTCCCAAACCGATAATCTAGAGTCGTTTGGCGATGATCAAGACGAGGAGTTGGAACCTGATGGGCAAGTTTCGCTCGCTAGTTGAGAAAGCCGTCTGTCGACGGCGGATTTTTCCCTGAATTGTTCATTGAATAGACGCCCAGGCTTGTGATTTTTATGCCTGATCGAAAAAACGCTTTTTCGTGGGTAAGATCTTTTGCCGTTAGGACGTCTCATACGTAACGCGTTGCAGATGCGTTGCGTTGAGGCCTCCCACCGGTAAAGATGTCGACCTAATGACACAATTGATAATGGGAGGTTCTCGACGTGAACGAATCTGTTAACGCAAACGATTCGCTGCCTGCAGCCAATGATCCTTGGGTCGTTCGGTTGAAGGGCGTTCCAGAAGAACGTGATGCAGCCTTGACTGAACTTCGTGATTACCTACTGCGTGGACTGACCAAATCCATGTCGACCCGCTACGGCGGCGGATACTCACCTGAGGACGCTGTTCAAGAAGCATTAGTGAAGATCGTCGAATCGTTGGACCAGTTTGCCGGAAAAAGTCGCTTCACAACTTGGGCGATGACCGTGGCGACCCGCATCGGAATCAGCGAAATGAGACGCAAACACTACCAAGACGTATCGATTGAGTCTTTTGCCAGCGAAGGCGGCTCGTTTGAAGTCGCTGCGATGGATGATGTTACCGTTTCTGCTGATTTGGACCGACAATCCTTAGTTGGCAAACTACAGACTTTGATTGACGAAACGCTCAGTGAGAAACAACGGTTTGCAATCCGCGCCTCTTTAGCGGGGCTTCCCGTGGAAGTTATCGCAGAGAAATCAGGTAGCAACCGGAATTCGGTTTACAAGCTGGTGCATGACGCCCGAACTAAACTACGCTCGGGACTTGAGGCTGCTGGAATTTCTGCTGACGTACTTGCAACAGCCTTTGCTTAGGAGAAACAAAATGAAAATTACAAATGAGCAAACCAAGACGCTGCTACAATTCGTTGCAACGAGCAAGCCCGACGAAATCGATTGCGATGGCTGCTTTGACCACATGGCAGAGTTTGTGGAATATGAGTTGCTAGGCAGTGACATCCCTGAAGCTTTGCAAAAGGTCCATCGCCACATTGAGCAGTGCCCCTGTTGCAACGACGAACACAACGCACTGCTTGAAGGGCTTCGTGCCATCGAACAGGCTTGATTTCATAGCGACTTCGGCGGTCCCCGCCGTTTATCTACATCGATCTATGCGGCGGCGAACACTTGTTGTTCGCCGCCGTTTTTTACTGAAACGCTCATTATCTTCACAAACTCAACTCATCGTGTGCTACGCCGATAGACATGATTATTAAGTTGCTTTGCGGCATCAAAAGCCCCAGGTAAGACCCAACCGATTTGGCTCGTCCAATAGGTATCCAAACAAGAAAGCGTCGGCAATGGATGCCGATGAGCTTTTTCCTAATCGGAGGTTTACCAATGTTTTGCCCATGTCGAACTAACTGTCAATCAACGCGAGTTCTCACGTCGGTGATGGCCTTGTTTACGGTTGTTGTCTTTGCTCAGCCCGTGTCAGCGCAATCTCAGTCGGGTTCGGTAATACGTCAATTCCAGCGGGATGAGCGAACGAATGTGAACGTGTTTCGCCAGGCTTCGCCATCGGTGGTCAACATCAGCACCGCGAAGGCTGTCATCAATCAGGCGTCTACAGACGTGACGAAGAGCATCACGGCTGTCCCATCAGGAACCGGTACTGGTTTCGTCTGGGACACAGCGGGACACATCGTCACGAACCATCACGTGGTACGCAACGCTGATGCCGCCCAAATCACATTCGCTGACGGCTCTGTGTGGAACGCCGATTTAGTCGGTGTCGCTCCGCAGTATGACATTGCCGTGCTTCGAGTGGATGCTGATGTGGACGTTCTAAGACCGCTCGCCGTCGGGCGTTCCGATGATCTTGAGGTCGGCTTGAATGTATTCGCAATTGGCAACCCGTTTGGGTTAGACCATACCTTGACGACGGGAATTGTCAGCGGCTTGGGTCGAGAAATCGATTCCGTGACTGGGCAAACCATCATGGGCATCATTCAAACGGACGCAGCCATCAACCCCGGAAACTCAGGTGGTCCGTTGCTGGATAGTCGCGGCCGACTGATCGGTATGAACACCGCGATCTTAAGCCGATCTGGGTCGTCTTCGGGCATTGGCTTTGCCGTACCGGTCGACACGATCAAAACCACCGTGCCACAACTGATCCGCAATGGTCGAGTCCAGCAAGTTGGCTTGGGCATAGAAGTCGCCCCCAGGCAAGTCACTGACCGGATTGAACTACCAGGAGTTTTGATTCTGGGTGTCAAACGAAAAAGCCCCGCCGAACATGCCGGAATTCAACCAACACGTTTGGACGATGAGGGGCAATTGGTTCTCGGCGACATCATCCTCAGCATCGATGGCAAACGAATCATCAACAACCAAGAGCTGGCATCCGAAATCAGCAAACACCATGCGGGCGACGTGCTGACCGTCGGCATCCAACGAGGAAAAGAGCTTGCTCGCTTACAAGTCTCACTCACGACACTTTAGAAGTTTAGTCGTATTCACAAAAAGAATCACTCTCACTGAAACCCATTGATCTCAAAAGTAGAAGGACCGATCTGATGAAAACTCTATTCACTTCACGAAACCCACGCTTCATTGCCTTGTTGATGTTAACGTTGTTCGCTTCTGCGGCATCGACCGCCCACGCACAATATTCTCGCTATGGGTATGGCGGTCGGAGTGGCTATGGTGGCTACGGATATGGAAGCCGCTATGGCGGTTATGGATACGGCAGTCGCTATGGATCGAGTTACCGTCCGGCGTACGGGTCGAGTTACGGTTTTGGCCGCAGCTACTCCCCACGTAACTATGGTTACGGATCCAGCTATCGGCGACCCAGCAGCTATCGATACACCCCCAATTACTCTGGCGGCAACCGGTCGAGATATGGTTCTCCGTCGGTCTACCGCGCTCCAATCAATCGAGGATCGTTGTACCGTACGAGCCAAGTGGTTCCCAGCACCAACCTTTTGCCAGCCAGGCAGGTTTCTGCCGTCGTCAATACCGATGGCCTTCAGCGCGGCTGGCAGTTGCTCGTATCGGGTGACGATCAGACAGCATTGAGTCAGTTTGCGAATATCGCTGCCCAAGACTCGTCGGCCGCCGAACCGAAAGTCGGATACGCGTTAGCTGCAACTGCTTGTGGTGACGCCACAACTGCGGCGTGGGCGATGCAGCGGGCACTTAGTCTAGACCCGGATATTGTCGATCGACTTCAGCAACGCGAAGAACTACGAGACACGTTTTCTCAGTTGGCGGTTGGTTTGGAACAGTCGCGCACTGCTAGCCCATATCAAACTGGGAACCCAAATGAAAGTGTTGATTTTCTGCTCGTCAACCTACGAGGTAAACCGGCTGGCAGATTGGCGGACGCGAATCCCAAACATCAGATGTTAGGCATTGAACCTGCAGGTCCACCTGCCCCAACCGTCATTCCGGAAGCAGCTCCGATGCAAGTACCACCGTTGCCCATTCTTCTGTGAATCGCAACGAGTTCATCATACGGCACAGTTCATCTATTCACTCGAATTCCACAAACGAATACAGAATCATGAAACCAACAACCTTTCTAACTGCCGCTGGGCTAATGGCCTGCACACTTTTCCTGCCACACGTTCTTTCGGCCAAAGAAAACCACGTCTCCGGCTCGAACAATCCGGTCGAGATTGGGACGGTGAAATGGAATCGCGACTTGGACGCGGCCTTTGCAGCGAGCAAGAAAACCGGGAAGCCCGTCTTTTTGCTTTTCCAAGAAGTGCCTGGTTGTCAGGGATGCCAAGAATTCGGTCGCAAAGTTCTTTCGCATCCGCTACTCGTCGAAGCTATCGAGGATGAGTTCATTCCGGTGGTGGTGTTCAACAATCGGTCCAGCGGCGAAGACAAGAAGCTATTGGAGCGATTCAACGAACCCGCTTGGAATTTCCAAGTGATTCGCTTTCTTGATGGAAACGGCAAGGACATTGTCAAACGTAAGGATGGAATTTGGTCTGTCGATGCCGTCACCGGGCGAATGATTGAGACCTTGGAGAAGCAGAAACGCCCCATTCCTAACTATCTTCGGTCGATTCACGCGGTCTCCGATCAGTCGTCACATGATCAAGTTGCCTTTGCAATGCACTGTTTTTGGACAGGCGAATATCGACTCGGCGGCATCGATGGCGTCGTCGCCACCGAAGCTGGATGGTTGGATGGACGCGAAGTCACATTGGTGACATACGACAAGGCACGTTTGAGCCTCAACTCGTTGGCCACACAAGCCGCCAAGGTTCGTTGTGCTGACAAAGTCTACACAAAGGATGGCCGTTCATTGGCGGGACTTCGCGGCGGGAAGTTGGAAAAGAGCTATCGCATCGCATCCGCCTCTGATCAGAAACGGCAGATATCCAAGTGGGACGCGATCACCAAAGTCCCCGCGATCAACCCGATGCAGCTTACAAAGATCAACTCGCTCGCACCCGATAGCATGCGATCAGCCCTGCAATGGCTAAGCCCACGGCAACGAGAGTTTCTTACCAAGCAGTAATCGAACGACAGTCGAAATGGGTCGAGGCTCAGCTATGGAATCGAGCTACGAATGAAGTCGTTTGTCGCCTCATTTGACGACGTGGAGACTGAGATTCTTAGTTAATCCGTTTCTGCTAGCTCTAAACGTGACACAATCTGTTTTTCATTGATCAGCGTGCGGTGAACAGGGCAACGGTCCGCGATCTCCGCGAGCCTGGCAAGCTGCGTATTATCCAGATCACCGCTGACGGTAATCGTCTTGTTAATACGATCGATTCTACCGTCCTTGGAATCACACGACTCGCAGTCTACCGCGTGAACTCGAGAGTGCGCTAAGCGAACACTGATTGACTTGAGCGGCCATTTCTTTCTATTGGCGTACAACCGAAGGGTCATCGACGTACAGGCGCCGAGCGACGCGAGTAATAGCTCATAGGGATTCGGTCCCCTGTCCTTCCCGCCAACGTTAAACGGTTCGTCGGCAAAGAACTCATGAGTCGGCGTGCGAACGAGTTGCATGAGACTGGTGGCTTGTTCGTTGACTTCCACGGCTCCATCAGGAACCGGTTCTACATCCAGAGGATAGTCGGGCGACGGCAGATACCGAGCTGCCCACGTCGCAAGTGATGACGCGACATAATCGGCATCGTCCGGATTGCTAAGCATATGGTCCGCACCGTCGACTGAAATAAAACTCTTAGGGTGCTTAGCAGACTGGTATAACTCGCGAGCGTTGTCGATGGACACGACGGAGTCAACCGGCGAGTGGAATATCAACAATGGCTTGCCCGATTTTGGCAACACACTAGCAATTCGATGTGAGTTTAGATCGTCGACAAATTGTTTTCCAATCCTGAGTTCTCGACCGCCTAGTTTGATAGTGGTCGAACCATCTGGATTGGTTCTCACGGTTGTTTTGCTGATCAGATGTTCGACGTGCGCGGGTTCGCTGGGAGCCCCGATCGTTGCGACCGCACGCACTGAGGCGATATCACCAGCGGCAATTAATGCTGCGGCTCCGCCAAGACTGTGACCAACGAGTAATGACGGAGGTTTTTGACGTTCACGTAGCGCATCGGCTGCGTCGGCAAGGTCCGTCACGTTTGATGAAAAGTCTGAATTTGCAAAGTCGCCTTCACTGTTGCCCAATCCCGTAAAGTCGAAACGCAGCACTGCAAAGCCATTCTCCGCAAGTCTGCGTGATACTTGCGAAGCTGCCTTTACGTTTTTCGAGCACGTAAAACAATGCGCAAACAGTGCGTAGGCGATTGGCTTCGCAGATGGTAATTCAAGCTGCCCAGAAAGCGTCTTCCCATTGCGGTTGACGAAATCAAATCGTGTCATAAGGGGTTCCTTCAGTCTAGTGATCAACTAGCCCTGGATTCTTCGTTTCACGTTACTCGGCACGTCCAGTAGACAGGGCACCAGCCGGCGATTCCCGTCAACAATAACTCAGTCTGCAGAATTAACGCTACAATTCCCCCCAGTCAATGTGATTTGCGAAGCCGCTGGTAGTCAGCAGCGCCAAGCCTTATCAGCAGGCACCGTGTTTATCCCTACGTTTCAGCCGAATTGCTGACTGGATGGGTTCGCCTACCATCATACGCTGTGATCAGCCTGCGTCTTGTCTCAGGGAGAAGGCTCTCTCGATTTTCCAAGGCATTGGGCGCGATGTGGAACGGGGTGAGTGCTTGGTATTCGGGATATGGTGGTGCAACACACCGTTGGACTTTAGGGTCAGCCAGCTGTGTACGGTCTCGGTTTTGGATTGCTAAGCCTATGACATGCGATTGCCTAACTGGCCGTTTTCGAGAACATTTTGTGGAATCTCTAAACGCGAGGTAAGACGCAGGCTGATCACAGCGTCCTATGTTCGTAGCGGTCAGTTTTGGACTGCAGTAGTCACACAAAATTCTAGAAACAGTGAGAAACACGATGCCTCGCATTCAACCATTGACACCTGAAACCGCGCAAGGCGCTGCTGCCGACATTCTAAGCAGCGTTAAAAAGAAGATGGGAATGATTCCGAACATCGTCGCCACGATGGCAAACGCACCGTCGGTCGCAAACGCCTACTTGGCGTTTAGTGGCGCAGTTGGCGAAGGCAGGCTGCCGGGCGACGTTCGTGAACGCATTGCATTGACGACGGGACAATCCAACGAATGCAACTACTGCCTATCGGCGCACACTTTGATGGGCAAAGGAGCGGGGCTTTCCCAGGACGAGATTGTCAACGCTCGCCAAGGAACATCCGATGACAACCGAGTTGCCGCAGCCGTCGCCTTTGCTCGCAAGCTATCGGATAATCGAGGTAACGTGACCGACGAAGACCTAGCTGTCGTTCGAGACGCCGGTTACGACGATGGAGAAATCGCCGAGATTGTTGCCAACGTTGCGTTGAACATTTTCACCAACTACTTCAACCACGTTGCAGATCCTGAGATTGACTTTCCATTGGCACCTCCCTTGCAGAGTGCGTAGGTAGCAATCGTCAATCTGTGACACCTGTGCAGCAGCCGGCTTGCTCTCGAGTTGGCTGTTCTGCTGCGCAAGCCTAATCGAGGCTGCATGAGTCACCGACAGAGTTGCCGTTGAGGGAATGGAGCCGATCGAGTCGAATTTCACGCCCATCTTCAATCTTGATGAACTCTTCCTTGTTCCGGGAGTAGATGTCAACGATTCGACTCTGAACAGATTCGACAGAGTCTTCGCTTTGGAACTGAATTTGGCAAATAGTCCGTTGAACGGCCAACGATTCAAGTTCGTCGTAGGTACCGCATGCGATTGGCTTGTAGTTTTCAGTCATGGCAGAGAGTGGTATTCCGGTTCGGCGAAGGAGTGCAGGACGAATTATGAATTCTTGAAAGACGTTTTCCGCTTCGCGATGATCACTTTATAATAAATGGAGGCAATCGCGTTCTGAGCATGCTTGGGTCTGACGAGTACTTCACGTCGAGTCTGGTGCGATCGTCGTTGACCAACGAGTCAATGCCCATCCACTCTCGAAGCCGTTGACCGCTTGGGTCATCCCACGGGACTCCGCTTGTGTGGACTCGCACCCCCGGAGCCTGTCCGATGATCAGGATCCGAGAGTTTTGATGGGCGGCTACAATAGGCCGCGGTCCACACGGCAAGTCTTCCTCGCAATTGCGGCAATCGCGAATTTCAACGAGCAATTGCTGGATATCCGGCGTTTCTGACTCCATAGGGATTCTTCTTTGCCGCTTGGGATTAGATGCTCGTGAAACTAGAAGCTCGCATTGTAATAGTACGTAAGCGAGGCGATCTTCCCGTTTTTCCATTCCGTGACTTGCACCTGTTCAGGCCAGAATTTTGTGCCGTCCTTGAGTTCCGCCTTGATCGAGTACTCAGCCATCGTTACCCCGTTTCCGTTTCCGTCATCCGATGCGACCGAAATGGCTCCGATATCGCATCCGTGAAATGTCTCGACTTGCGCCAGAAACTCCTTCTCAAACGCGACCATGTTTGCTCGTCCTTCGCGACGGGTTCCGTCACCTTTTTCGATCTGATACGCGTCTTCGGCGTAGTAATCTTCCATCACTTCGACGAATTCACCTTTCGCGCACCGCTCGACGAATGTTCGTTGCAATTCAAGAAGGTCGCTTTTGGGGATGTTGTCGCTCATTGGTTGTCCTTTTGTTTTTTCATAGGTTGTAAAACGCTGATTGCGGCTACACCAACTATCAGCCAAAGTCGATGTCATCTTCGACATCAATAACTAAGGTTTTGCCTCGGCAGGTGGATTTGATTTATCTGGGTTGCTTTGTTCGACAGGTTGTCCCGAATTGGCCCATTCGGACATGGAGTCATCGTAGACTCTGACATCTCTCACGCCCAGCAATTCACGCAGAACAAACCAGGGCGGCGCTGCGTGTAAGCCTTCGTTGCAATACGTCACAACTGTGTCACTTTTTTCGGCCTCAACCCCCGCCTTTTCGTAGAGCAACTTCAATTCGTCGACGGACTTGAACGTGCCATCCTCATTGAAGTTATCTTTCCAAAACACATGCTCTGCACCCGGGATATGACCACGTAGTTTGTGCGGCGTACCGGTGTGAAAGACGCGACCGAGTTCTTCGCCCGAAAACTGCTTGGGCGGTCGTCCGTCGATCAATGTAACCTTTGGGTCACGAAGATGGGCTGCTACAAATGTCATGTCCACTGACATTTCCTCGTTCAGTCTCCGAATCTGATAATCCGAACTCGTGATCTCAGGAATATCCTTGCTGAGCATTCCACCCTGGCTGATCCATTTGCTGCGACCACCGTCCAAAACATACAAATGAGGATGATTGTAAACTCGCAGTGACCAATAGAGGCGAGTTGCCAATCGACTCGACAAATTGTCGTAAAAAACAATGTGATCGTTTTCGGAAACCCCAAGCCTGCGCATCAGGGCTTGCATTTTTGATGATCCAATCAAGTTATACCGCTCGGATTGATCCGGATCGATTACGTCGTTGATCCAATGAACAAACAACGCACCGGGGATGTGTCCATCGTCGTATTCTTCTCGATTTGGACCAACGTCGATGATTCGCATCTTCGGTTGCGTTTCCAGCATCAACTTTAGCTTCGCAACGCTAATCAACGCGTTGGTCGCTTTGTTGCTGGCGACTGGATCGACTTGGTCTTGTGCTTGAGTCGTGCCCAGAAACACCAAAACAGACAGAAGCCCCGCCAATACGTGTAAAGTGCTGAAGTGTCTCTGACTCATTTCCCATTCTCCAAGCCGGCGAATTCATCTGCGATCAGTCAGCAGAAGTAGAATTGTCATTGTAGTGGAGGAGACACTTCGACGCGCGAGTTTACTCTGAGATTGAATCGTTTGGGTCTTCACAATCTTGGCAAATGGCATTGGCGATGCGAGGTGCTGACCCCGATGAAGACATTCGCGTCAACGACCTCGTCGGGTAGCCTAGCTTCAGGAGGGAAAGACGATTCAGCACTCTGGCAAAGACTGCTTCCTCAATCAGTCCACTTCCACCAAACGACTTTTTCAGGTTTTAAGCGAACAGCGCTCGCTTGTTACACTTTGTTAGGTCGCCAAAGAATTGAAGAGTTGATAGAAAATAATTGCAAGAATCGCGGCAAGCGGAAGCGTTGCCGCCCAAGCCAACAAGATGGTAAAGATCGTCTTCTTTTTTGCTCCGCCAGTCACTGTTCCCAAACCGAACAATGAACCACAACTGACATGGGTTGTTGAAACTGGTAGACCCAAATGGCTGGCACCGATTACAACCAATCCGGTAACAACATTGGCCGTAAATCCTTGACCATGATTCATTGTCGTAATTTTGTTGCTCATCGTTTCTGCGACGCGTACTGCACTCAACAGTCCTCCAATCGCAATCACTGCACCGACAACTATCAGACTGCTCGTTACGCCAAACGCGGGCGCTAGCAAAATTAGCGCGGCAATTTTGGGCGTGTCGTTTAGACCCCGAGCGAAACTGACGATTCCAGATGACAAAAAGTGTGCTCGGTCAAGTGTCGTGCCTGCCTCAATGCCCAATACGCGACCCGAATACTCGCTTCGGCAAATGACTCGTTCACCAATAGTTGCCGCCAATTGTTCGGCTTTCGTTACCGCAATCATCTGGCAATTACCAACGGTCGCAGGTACGACTTCCACTACTTGTTTTCCAACGCACAGGCAATATTCGCTGGTAATCCCCGCACGTTTTCGCAACCATCTCAAAATCGGATAGACAAGCGATGTAATCGCCAATGCGAGAACGGGGCTAATCAAAAGAGGAATCAGAAACTTTTGACCGAGATTAGAAAGATTCACCGTGGAGCCGGCAGCTATTCCAGTCCCTAGTAAAGCGCCGATCAGGCTATGGGTCGTTGAGATTGGCATCCCAATTCGCGTGGCGATCAATACCGTTATCCCTGCACTCAGCGCTACAGCCGTGGCAAACGCTGGTTGTGTAACGACTGCATCGTCAATCAGTCCTTTTCCACCGAACGACTTTATCAGGTTTCCAGCGAGCAGCAGCGCCGCGATTGATCCAAGCAACGTCGTGCCAGTCGCCCACAGCAGTGCGCGTTTGTAATCCGTGGTCCCACTGCCGAACAACGTGGCAACGCCTTTGAAATTGTCATTGGCTCCGTTCGCATAGGCCACACAAATGGCCGCGATGACCATCACAATAAATATCATTCAATCCGATCCTGTTTAAGCTCAAAGTGTTCTGCTATTTTGTTCGTGAATCCCAGTTGAAAATTCAGCAGATGCTAGACGACGCCCCTGGTATGATCTGAATCTTGAACTACGGCGAGTCTACTTTAGCAGTCGCACGTCTGGATGGTCCGCGTACCAGCCGAACCAGAATGCTCTGTGAGCCGACAAACGTACTAACTTGCGCGAACCGTTTTCTGACACGAGTGCGTCTTCGGTGACATTCCATTCGATACCGTCTTTGGATCGGATCGTTTTGGGATTCACATGTCTGTCAAACACGATATCAGCTGAATCGTATACGCGATTTGCACCCGAGGTGTCCGTGACAACGACAAACGATACATCCCCGTTGCGGTCGTGGTAGATACGGTTCTGTGACAAGAAACCTGCGGAAATTGCTACGGGCTCGCCACCCTCACGCACGATCAAAACTTCGTCTTTGTTCTTCAATCGCTTGTCGATCTTGGGCACCGTAAACATAAGCTTGTCCGTGGAGAAGTAATCTTTGTACGCGACGCCTTCACCGTAGTCGCGTCGATGTCCCGTGTTCAGCGACAAGACATCGGTATCGGGATGGTCGGCCTTCCACTGTCCCCACGTCGTTGTGACCACATATCGTGACTTCAGCTGGATGCCTTTTCCAACGAGAGGGCCAACGACAGGCTTGCCATTGAGCGTAGACCACATCGACTTCGTTTCATGGTCGTACATCAGTTTGTTTGAACGATACAAGAATCCGCTTGTTCCCAGTTCGTAGTGTTTGCCATCGACCTCCGTTTCATAAACGATCATTGATCCACAAAGCGTGCAATAGACTCCGTTGATCGAAAGCCCACCGACGGTATCCTTGACCATTTCGTGCCATGCCAGAATCCGCTTAGGATAAGCCCGTGATTGACCCCCAAAGTTCACACCAAAGACAACGTCGGAGTCATTTAGATAGTTCGCCTCCGTCGCCGGGAGCGTCTCGGGCTTACTTAGTGGCGGAATTCCATCGCGGCGCACGCCGCCCCATCGGATTTCGTCTAGCCGAATGGTTGCGTCATAGGCATCCGAGAAGTACTCCGCGAACCGTGGGTCGATTTTGCGGTACAAGTTGCGTTTGAACGTCGCGTAGTTTGGATGGAGCTTCGCATCCCGATTCCAAATCCACTGGTACCAACTGTCAAGGTCTTTGAAGTCCTTGCCAGTACTTGATGACAACAAACTGATGATGGCGGCTCGCGTCCGTGGTTCGCGTGCAAACCTCGCGGACTCAATCATCAATCCTGCGTCACTGTCGTTCCATTGCGAGCTAATGGATTTTAGCGCTGCGATTCGCGCCCCTGAATCACTGCCTACAAGGGTTGTGAAAGCGTCGATGCTTGGCCGTTCATTTTCCGTGTTGGCGTCTTTGCCTGCAAGCGTCAGGGACATCGATAGAAGAGGAACCAGCAAGCTGACAGTTACTACGGTTGTTCCACGAGCAATGTTCATCGGATGTCCTGGGGCTGTCGGGGCTGGTCACAAGCGAAACGTGGTGTCATTGCTAAATAGCTTTTCAAGCCCATCACTCGCCGCAATTTGAGGCGAGATATAAGAGATTTGGCAACTTTTGTGAAAGCCGTGTCACGCTCCGGTCTACCCCTGGAATCCTTGGAACAAAAGCACAAAATTTCGCGTCTACCCACTGTGCGACCGACCGCCCTCGCTTCTCTTTTCTAAGGACACTGACATGGCTCACACCCCCAATCCTTTGCGACGAACGAAATCTCGAAGATTGAAAATTGAAGGATTACAAAGTCGCGAAATGATGGCGGCCGACTTTGGAGTCGAGACGTCTTCTGCTGCTTCGCTCGCAACTTCGTCTTCTGCTATTGTCTTAAGTGCGGACCCCGGTTCGACACTTCGATCGGCTTACGATCTTGGCGATGTTGAAGATTCAGTATTGACTCGAAACTCAGTCAACTTTTCCGACCGAGTCGATCTATACCGTTTCGACATATCACGTAATGGGTCAGTCGACTTAGACTTGACGGGTCTAACGCGAAACGTCGATCTGGTGTTCGCCGATGAATCAGGCAGAGTGATCGAAGCGTCGCGCTCGGCGGGTCGGGCGAGCGAGGAGATTTCGGTAGACTTGGAATCAGGGACCTATTTCGTTGGTGTTCAGACACGAAGCTTTTGGGGGAGCCGGTACCAGCTGAGTCTAGATGTTCAACTTGATGAGCCAACGCCGGTAAACGGAGGCTCGGATCCGTTGAGTCCATTGTCTGAAGTCGAGTACTTTGGTGGATCCAGGGAATGGAACATCAATGCAGTGAACGCACCGGAGGCTTGGGCCGCCGGATTCTCTGGTGATGGGATAACGATTGCGGTCGTTGACACGGGGGTTGATTTGGATCATCCCGATTTGGTGAACAATCTGTATGTCAACACGGGTGAGATTCGTGGCAACGGTATTGACGATGATGGCAACGGATATGTGGATGATGTGCATGGCTACGACTTCGCCGCACGAGATGCGGATCCGAACGATGTTGGCGGTCACGGAACTCACGTCGCTGGAACAATCGCGGCCGGGTTGAATGGCTTTGGGGCAACCGGCGTGGCGCCCGACGCAACAATTTTGCCAGTCCGCGTGCTGGGGAACAACGGCTCAGGCAGCACCAATGCCGTTGCATCCGGGATACGTTATGCAGCGGAACAAGGTGCCGACATCATCAATTTGAGTCTCGGTGGCGGATTCAGTCGAGCCATCCAGTCAGCCATCGATTATGCGCAAGACTTGGGATCCTTTATTGTTGCCGCGGCTGGCAACGAAGGCGCATCCACCCCCGGTTTTCCGGCAAGATTTAGTGCTATTTACGACAACGTACTGTCGGTTGGTGCACACAACAGTTCGACCCGCGTTGCGGGATTCAGTAACGATGTGGGCGGCAGCGGCGCTGTTCAGATCGACGCTCCCGGAGTTGGCGTATTCAGCACCTATGTCGGTGGTCGCTACGCAAATTTGAGTGGAACGAGCATGGCGGCGCCAAACGTTGCCGGCGTGGCGGCGCTTGCACTATCGGCCAATCCTGATCTCACTCCAAGCGAACTGCGTAGCCTACTCGTTGGTGGCACCACCACAGCGGCGGTCGGTTCCGACGCATTGGGAATTGTGAATGCTGCCACGACCGTGGCCTATGCCGCCGCCGGACTAACAGCGCCGCCACTCGAGTCTCCAGTGTCAGTGGCCATCACAGCGAGCGGAAATGCGAGAACTTATCGAGCCATTTCGTTTAGCGGTGAAATCGTGGCTGAGTCTTCCGACTTTTTGGCAAGTGATGAAACGGCTACCGAATCGAATTTCGTCGATGTAGAAACGCCTAGCATCGAAAACACTGTAAATAAAAAGCAATCCAGCTATTTGGTTTCATCTAATCAACAAGTCGTAAGCAACGACTTGATCGATATCATTGTCGATGATCATGAACCTGAGCCAAAAGCTGTTGACGCAGTCTTTGGCGATGACTTCATCGTGTGAACCCCCTGGTCGCCTATTTGAACATTCACCTTGCCTCCAGGCCCGGCGGAAAGGCAGAACGCAGTAGGTGAACTGCCTACGCATCCCTGTTGGAAGCGGCTATCATCTCCCTTCGCATTTGTGCCCGAGCGCGTGCAATTCGGCTGCGTACCGTTCCAAGTTCGATGCCAAGCCTCTCGCCAATCTCACGATAGCTAAGCCGTTCGTACTCGCGAAGAATAAGAATCCTGCGATGGTTTGGTCCGATGCGGCTTAATGCGGCGCGAACGTGAATGACGCATTCAGCAACCTCCAGCTGAGCTTCTGGAACGCTCGTGCGACCCGGCGGATCATGCCAAGAACCTAGGTCGCCGATCAATACTTCTCTGCCAACATGTTTGTAGAAGGAACGTCGAAGATTCAACGCGATCCGGAATAGCCAACTGTAAAACTGCGCTTCCTCGCGAAAAGTGTCCAGTTTCGTGAACGCACGTAGGAATGCGTCTTGAACGATGTCATCAGCGGCTGACCTCGAACCAACGAGTCGCGTCATCGCATTAGCGAGTCGTTCTTGATAGCGGACAAACAGCATTGCGAACCCGCGATGATCGCCTGACTTTGCGAGTGAGATCAGACTCTGGTCTGAAATGGTTGTATCGTCATTGGGCGCGTAAATCATTGGTCATCCTTACACTTTCTGGACTGTCGATGCGGCTTTTAGAAAACCTGCTCGCGCGGCTGCCTTGAACTGGTTCGTGAACCGGACCAAGCGAGCGTCATGTACGCGGTTCGCTCGGTCCGGTTAGCTGAACTTTTCCTCAAACGATTACTAGCGATGGCTCAATGTCATCTGAGTTCATCACCTCGTGAGAATCCGTGTCGTCTTTCGACTCCATCGACTTCTGCATTGGGGACTCAACCACATCCGCTTTGGTCATGCCATCGTTGAATAGTTGGCTGTACTTTCCGTATCCCTGGACTTCCAACTCCTCAGCTGGAATGAACCGCAACGAAGCGGAGTTGATGCAATACCGCAATCCCGTGGGCTGAGGGCCATCATTGAAGACATGTCCCAGATGCGAATCTGCAACCTTTGAGCGGACTTCCGTGCGTGGATAGATCAGTTTGTAGTCGGTGCGTTCAACGACTCGCCCCGGTTCGATGACGTTGTTAAACGAAGGCCACCCGGTGCCGGACTTGTATTTATCCTTTGAACTAAACAGTGGCTCGCCGGACACAACGTCTACGTAAATCCCATCTCGTTTGTTACTCCAGTAGCCACTGCTGAACGACGGTTCGGTGGCGTCTTGTTGCGTCACGCGAAACTGCAAATCAGTGAGTTTGTCTTTGATTTCACTAGCAGAGGGCTTGGTGTACGCTGTTTGGACTGGCGTAGGCACAAAGTTGCGATCTTCGCCCCACCATTTGTCCAAGAACTGATCGCGACCACTGCGGTAGCGGTAGTACTTGTATTTCAGAGTGCTCTTCTTGTAAAAGTCTTGGTGGTAGTCTTCAGCCAAGTAAAACGTGCTGGCCTCGCGAATGGGGGTAACAATCGGATCATCAAATCGACCAGATTCCTGCAAGCGTTTCTTGGATGCATTGGCTGCATTCCTTTGTGCATCGCTATTCACAAAGATCCCGGACAAGTAGGACGTGCCGCGGTCAACGAATTGACCACCGTCATCTGTCGGATCGACTTGTCGCCAAAATACTTCCAGCAAATCTTGGTAACTGATTCTCGCGGGGTCGTAGGTCACACGAACAGCTTCGACGTGCCCGGTTTCCGTGTGCGAGACTTGCTCGTAGGTTGGGTTTTTGAGATGACCGCCCGTATAGCCCGATTCGGCACTGACTACCCCTTCGACTTTTTCAAACGGGGATTCCATGCACCAAAAGCATCCGCCCGCAAATACGGCAGTGTCAACGGAGTTTGGAATTGGCATGGCTTGAGCATGGACCGTTTTTGATCTTGACCATGTAAGTGCAAAACCGACTGACACCGCTAAAGTCAGTGCAATAGTGGTAAGTTTTGTTCGTTTTGACATTGCTTCGTCTCCGAGTTGATAGAAAGAAATTCGTCGTGAAAATTTCGAGCCGATTCGTGTTGCTGGTTCTGGTGAATCACAGCATTGAATTGCTCTATCAAATAGACGATTACCGAGATCGAACTCTTACCTAAAGAAAAAACCCAGCCATATAAGCTGGGTTTGTGGGTAAGTGGATATGATTCTACGGCTGATTCTAGGAATCAATTGCTTCTCGAAGAGCGTCCTTGGTCTGAACACCGCCAAACTGCCGTTGAACTTCGCCGTTCTTGATCACGGCAAATGTTGGGATGGATCGAACTCCGTATTTCGCGGCGGTCTCCGCGGCGTCATCAACATTAATTTTTACGACCTTGGCTTGGTCCCCCAAATCGCTCGCCAGTTCGTCAACAACCGGACTCATCATTCGGCAGGGCCCGCACCAAGGAGCCCAAAAGTCAACCAATACAGGTGTTGTGGATTCGAGGACTTCGTCATGGAAATTCTGGTCGTTTACGGTTAAGGCGGACATTCTGGTTCTTCCGGTGGAGTTGGTTGCGTTTCAAGCCAAATGGCTGACTACAGCTTTGACGCTTCGAGCGCGAGAAAACTTACGTAGAAAAGGCTGAACCTACGTTTTGCATCCCTGGAAATCGTAACCGGAAGATCCCGTGCTACTTGCCGCCAACAATGTCGATGTCGGCGAAATTTGTCGTGCCGCGGATACAGCGTAAGGTGATTGATGCATCCGCTGATGGTTCACATGGCACTCGTCCAAGCGTCTCTCCGTTTAGAATCGCGTGGATTTCCGCGCCGTGGCGAATGAAGGCCAGGCGGCGAAACACCGCGTTGTCGTCGGCTGAACCAGTCGAAGCCAATGATCGCGAGACTTCACTTTTTGTGTCGCTGCCCGGTGGAACAAAGTGGACTAGGCCATCCACAAATCGAAGGGTCGCGAGTTCAGATGATTTGGAATTCGCCAATCCGATTTCGATCAGTGTTTCGCTGTCGATTGCCAAATTGACTCCGACTCGCAACCGAACGTCTCGGCCCTGCTTATTGTCCGTCGACATCGGGATGGTCATCCAGGATCCTGCTTCACCCGCCAGGACACGGCTTCCGTCGGAAGCACTCACCGGCAACCAAACACCAGCCTGCAGAAACGGTGGAACGCTTGAGCCATTAAACAACGGTTGCGGAAATCCATTTGGGCTCCATTGGAGCGTCGTCTCTTCGGTGTCCGCTGGCTGGCGATCATCGTCCAGGCCCTGGCTACCTGCGAACATAGCTATTCCTGCCAAGCCAGCGATAGCCAGCAGCGACAACGTGATGGCCAATGCGAATACACGCGACCGCTTTCGTGGGTCTATGTTGGATGAGCTGTTTACCAACGTTCGGTCGGGCAGATCCAAAGTATCTTCACTGGTCCCCACAGCTGACGCTGGCTTTCCCGTAGGTCGAACGTTTGGATTGACGATCGGTCTGTTGCTTTGCGATGTTTCTGTTGACAGGTTCGCGAGCAAATGGTCGATTCGCTCGATTAACGTCTCGTGATTTGCGATACGTTGCTCGGGGTCAGCTTCAGTCATCTCACGGAAAAGCAAAATACTGTCGGGCGACACTGTTGGACTAATTTCATCGCGCCAGCGATCGTCGCCAATCGTCTTTTGCATGATCGTCTTCATCGGCGATTGGCCGATGCACGGCGGATGGCTGCTTAGCATATGAAAGACCGTCGCGCCCAATGAATAGATATCAGCGCGAGCATCGACCTTTGGATCTTGCAACTGTTCTGGAGCAACGTAAGCCGGAGTGCCCAAGGTCGCGCCGGTCGCAGTGATTTGATTCGTGGATTGATCATCGGTTGCCAGTCCAAAATCAGCCACTTTTACGAAAGGAACGCCCGGCGGTAGGTCCATGCCCTTGGGTGGATCGCAGAGCAATAGGTTTGCAGGCTTGATGTCGCGATGAATGATTCCGGCATCGCAAGCGTGCAAAAGAGCGCAGGCGACTTGACGTGTCATTTGCCAAACAACCTGCTCGGGAATGTGCGATCGACGTTGGATGAAATCGACCAAGTTTTCGCCTTCCACCAACTCCATCGCGATACAAAACCGACCTTGAAAGAACCCGCTGTCGAATGCAGCGACGATTCCCGGATGCCGCAATTTTGCGATGGCGTGTGCTTCTCGCTGGATCCGTGGTTCACCTGTGGTTTGCGCAGTCCGTGACCGCGGATTGATTGTTTTTAGGGCAACTTCGCGATCAAGTGCGGTTTGGCGAGCGCGAAAGACCATGCCACCTGCCCCACAGCCGATCAATCCCGTCAGTTCGTAACCCGGAGCCAAACCGTTGGGGTCGGACAGCAAATGAATCGCTTCGACCTCATTTGCTTGAAGTATCGAAAGAGTCAGCGCAGAGTCGGACGGCTGGATGCTGTTGCTGCGCGCGTGATCCCGAACCTTTGCGGCGTGATCCTCTTTTAGCAAGCCGTGTGCGATGGCGACTGCAACAAAATCGTCTTCTGAATCAACGTGTTCGTCGACCATCGCCGAGCTCCTGGTCTATTTAGCCGTCGTCGATTCCAAGACCTTGAGCATGGAAGCGATGGAGGGGCGATCAGCAGTCATATCAGCACCAACATAGGCTAACCGAACATTGCCGCGTTTGTCGATGATGAACGTGGAAGGATGAGCAAAGTTGGATGAGATGTTGAAGTAACCGACAGCCTTTAGATCTTCGTCCAACAACAACGGAAACGGGATGCTATCGACCTCCGCTTTTTCGTGCTTCTTTGCGGCCGCGACAAATTCATCCAAGTGGTCTCGCGTGCCTGGATACACCACCAAAATTTGTGTGTCCAATGCAGAAAACTTGTCGTGATTGGCAACCAATCGCGAAGTTTGCGTTTTGCAAAATGGGCAGAGCATGCCACCGGCAAAACCTTCGGTGAACACCAGCACGACGTTTTTCTTGCCAAGATAACTCTCTAGGGAAACTCGTTTCCCGTCGGTATCCAAAAAAACCAATCCATCTAGCCCGGTGGGGATTTCGGCATTGGACTCGACATCGTCTTTGAACTCGATGTCGGCAGGGTTGGGCATTGTCATTTTGCCCATGCCTGCCATCGAAGACGCGGGCTTTGCAGCACCGGGTGTCGCAGAAGGGGCCGGCGTTGCATTGGATGATGCGCTGGACGTTGCATTGGACGTCGAAGAGTCAGCCGATGCTGGGGCAGCACTGGCTGTGGAATCGGGTTTCACTGGGGCGGCAGTCTCGTTCGACGAACAGCCTGCTAAACAAATCACCGGCAGCAATCCCAGCAAAATCCAACGATTGGATGTCATCGTGCGTCTGGGCTTTTTGACATTTCGATTCATCGGTTGCGATTCCTGGGAGAGTGACGAGTAGTGCTGTAATAGTAGTGAATAGGCGAAAGGATTCGTTCCCACGATTAAGATTGCCGCATGATGCTGCCAGCCGCCAAAGGAATTAGCACACTAGCACCCACCAGCAGCACCGAAGTCAATTCGCCTCTTCTAGCACCACTCAGTCGTCCAACAACTGAGTGCCGTGGGCGTAGGCGCCGCCAGCTCGAATGGCCGCCGCAACCAACGTTACTTCTGCGATTTCTTCTTGCGTTGCTCCGGCCTTGCGAGCGTTTTCGCGGTGCACCTCTAGACAATACCAGCACTGAGTCGTCAGTGCGACGCCGAGTGATATCAACTCTTTGTACTTCTTTGGAATCGCTCCCTCGTCCAGGGCTGCGTTGTTGAATTCCTGAAACTTGGCCCAGGCATCGTTTGCAGCTAAGTTGAGTTTATCGAGTCGTTTTAGATCATCGAGTGACTGAGCCATCGTAATGTCCTTGAGGTGCGTGTTACTCAAAATCTCACTGAGTTGCGACCTGCAACTGCCCTATTTGACGCGATGGCTGCGCGAGTCTTACCTTTCGTTTCGACTTTTTTGGAAGAAACTCAACGTCACAAATCTCCGTTTCCGGTTTGCTCACTTTCCTGTGATGCATGGGGCGAGCCCGACAACATCGAGAGGCATACGTTTGCGGAGTCGCAAGTCGCTTGGCACGCAAGGATTACGCCACGATCGCGCTGCTGGTCTGATAGCGCCCTTTCGCACCTCATTGCCACGGAGCCGTGGACCAATTGAACTCTACATGTTCCGCAGATGCCGGATCGACACATTGATGGAATCGGTATTTGATTGCGTTCTGCAGCTTCTAAGATCGTGTCGGTCTTATCGCAGTCAAAAGACTGTGTCGGCCCTGAACCTTCAATAGTCACTTTGGATATTTCAGATCCAGACGCGTCTATCGAGGTGCGTTTTATTGAGGTGCGTCGGTTTCTGCACCAGTCGATCAATCGGAAAACCAACAGCCCACTCAATGCGGCTATGAAACCAATCTGCCAACGCAGATCCGCTTTGCTTTGTACCCAATAGTGAACGACCGCCAAGATCGCCGCGGGATAGATCAGCCGATGCAGAAGTTTCCAACGCCGAAAGCTGAGCCGATTGACCCACCAAGGCGATGAAGTTAGCGCTAGCGGAACCAACAATAGTAAAGCGAAACCGCCGAACTGTAGATAGCGACGCTCGCAAAATTCTTGCCATGCAGCGTTCCAATCCCAATTCTGGTCATAGCCAACGTAGACGGCCACGTGTGCCAGGCCGTAGAAGAAAGCGATCAGTCCCAATGGCCTGCGATACTCGACCAGCCAATCCCAGCCGCTCAAACGCCTGATCGGTGTAATGGCCAGTGTCAAGGTCAACGTTCCCAGTGCCAAAGCCCCAGTGGTGTGTAAAGCGTTGCGAATTGGGTCGGACCCCAAAAAGTGCATTCGCGAGTCGTACATCAACAACACAAGTGGAGTCATTCCGTTCAAGACCACGAACCACTCGGCAAACGAAACTGGCTGCCGGCGCTTTGTATGGTTGGGCATCCTCAATGCGGGTTGCGATGCTTGCTCAGTAGTCGACATTCAGATCCATCCCGCGATACAGATGCGCGACTTGCTTTTCGTAACCGTTAAACATCATCGTGTCACGGCGAAGGAATTCCCCGACCCTGCGTTCGGTCGCCTGGCTCCAACGAGGGTGATCCACACTGGGGTTCACATTCGCAAAGAAACCATTCTCATGCGGCGCTGCCTTGTTCCAAGCTGTCTCCGGTTGCGTTGCCACAAAATCGATCTTTACTACCGACTTGATACTCTTAAAACCGTATTTCCACGGCACGACCAATCGAATGGGCGCTCCGTTTTCTGGCGGCAACTGCATCCCGTACAATCCGGTCGCCAGAAACGTCAGGCCATGGGTCGCTTCGTCCATCCGAAGCCCTTCCTTGTACGGCCACTGCAATTCGCCCAGTACTTGATTGGGCATGCGTTGTGGATCATGCAGAGATGTAAAAGCGACATACTTTGCTTCACTGGTCGGTCTGACCAGATCGATGAGCGCTGCCAGCGGAAATCCGGCCCAAGGAATGACCAGTGACCAAGCCTCCACGCAACGCATTCGATACGTCCGTTCTTCCTGAGTAATCCTTTGGCGGATTTCGTCGATACTAAGTCGCAACGGCCGCTCTACGAGTCCGCCGATGTCTACCGTCCATCCATCGGTCTTGAAGTCCTTTGCGGCGTGTGCCACTTCGGTTTGTTCAAGCGTGAACTCGTGGAAATTATTCATGTGCGTAACGTCATACAACGAACTGCGTGTTTCGCCGCATTCAAATCCAGAATGCAAACGTTCCTTGCGTGAGAGACTCGTCTTGGCAAGATTCTGTAGCGGTGGCTGCATTACCACATCCAGATCGATCGGATTCATCAGGCGATACGCAGCCGCGGTCGCCGGTACGCTGATGCCGAGCGCCACAGCCCGCATCCATTTCCTGCGATTTAGGAACAATTCTAGAGGCGTTACTTCATCGGGCATGCAATCGTTCGGCCATTCGCGCAGGAAGGTACAACGTAGATCTACTCCTCCAAATGTTCATTCAGCTATTGAGTACGCCACTGGTCCGAACGCCAATGAATGTTGATCGGTATCGCAATTACTTCACGGTTTCGCCAAGGCCCACATCGTCGTCGGGTCGCGGGCCTTGTGGCCAATGGAACTTGCGCTCAGATTGGTCGATGGCATAGTCGTTAATACTGGCTTCGCGACGTCGCATCAGACACTCGTCGTCAAACTCCCAGTTTTCATTGCCCTAAGCGCGGAACCACTGTCCTTCGGCATTGCGGTATTCGTACTGAAAGCGAACAGCGATACGGTTGCCAGCGAAAGCCCACAGCTGTTTGGTCAGTCGATATTCGAGTTCCTGATTATTCCACTTGTCGGTAAGGAACTCGCGGATTGCGTCACGGCCTTCGATAAACTGATCGCGATTGCGCCAGCGACTGTCGACCGAGTAAGCCATGGATACTTTCTTCGGATCGCGCGAGTTCCACGCGTTCTCGGCGACCCGGCAACTTTCCTTAGTTTTTGGAACCAGTGGACACGACTGAAGTTTGTCCGCGCCCGCCAACGTTCTTCGGAGTGAGATAAGCACGTAGCCTTCTTCGTCCAAGTAAACGGCGAACGCTTGCTCCTTGCCACCATAACGGAACTACTCAACGGCTCCTGCGTTCTTCAACGCATCGACGAACGCAGGATCACGATTGAACCCCCGTGCAAGCGCCATCGGCGTTGTTCCTGTCGATTCAACCATCTGTCACGGAATCATCAAAGGCACCGTTTACATTGGCGTGAACCCAAAAAGGTGAGACCGTGAAAAATACACAGCCTCACCTTTCGCATCACCCGAAACACCAACTCATTACTTGTTTACTTTTGCCCAGTGTGCTGCTGCTTTTGCAACGTTCTCATCTGAGTTGCCTTTGTTCCACAAATCCAGTGCATCAACGTTCTTGTTCTTCAGAAAG